>JAJYDH010000104.1 GCA_021777685.1 Planctomycetota bacterium
CCGTAGCCGCCACCACCGCCGCTCCGGCCGCCGCCGCCGCCACCGTAGCCGCCGCCGCCGCCGCCCCGATTGTCGCGCGGCTCGCGCGGGCGGGCCTCGTTCACGGTCAGGTTACGACCGCGGAAGTCCTGGCCGTTCAGGGCATTCGCCGCCTCGTCGCCGCCATCGGCCATCTCCACGAATCCGAAACCCTTGGATCGGTTCGTGTCACGGTCGATGATGATCTGCGCCGAGAGGACCTCGCCGAACTCGCTGAACAATTCCACCAGGTTGTCTTCCGTCGTGTCGTACGTCAGATTGCCGACATAGAGCTTCTTGGCCACTGTCTCTGTCCTCTGCGAAATGAGCGTTCTGGCGAGGCTAGCGTCCTGAACGGCTAAGGGGAACCCGCCGAGAGCGGCTGACTTAAGATTAACCAAAGCTCGGGTTTTGCATAGTAAGAAAATGGGATTTTTTTCGTTTTTTTTCGAGCGTTCAACCCCATCCTTTAGACTCCCAGATGATCGGAATTCTTGATCCATGATGATAATCTTTCCCGATCATCACGACCGGCGTCCTTGGACCTCGAAAGTCGGGCTCCCGATGCGATCAGGGCGACGGCCGGGACGATCGGCGCCCGCATCCTCAGGTCGGTCCAGTAGGCCACATGAACCAGCGTCAGCGCGAGCAGGATCGCCGGCGCCGAGGCGGCCGGCCACCGCCATGTCGAACGAGCCGTCAACCCGACCGCCAGGGCCAGCCAGAGCGGCGCGGTCCAGGCGGCCGTGCCGAGCCTCAGCCAGGTCGGATAGACCGCGCCCGACGGGGCCAGGCCCCAGAGCCGGCCGACTCGAGCGACCGAGGCGCGGAGGAAGTCCCTCGGTCGCTCCCGGAGGAGCTTCAAGGCGGACGCCCGGAGCGCCCGGTCGGCTTCGGGCTCGGTCATCCCGGCGGTCGACACGGCGACCTCTGCGAACCACCTCGCCTGATTCGGCCCCGACCAGACCGCGCCCGGCGGCCCGTCCAGCACATCCGCGTAATAGACCGGGTTGTTGGCCAGGGCGAGCGTGTACCCGCCGTGCGTGGTCGTCCAGACCGGCTCGCCGAAGATCCGGGCGTTCCGCCAGGCCCAGGGGGAGAGCGTCGCGAAGGTCGCCAGCATCAGCAGCCCGGCGCGGATGGCCCGCGTTTTCCAGGCTCCCGGCCCGAAGGAGAGCGAGGCCGCCGCGACGACCAGAGCCGCCGGGAGCAGGCTCGGCCGGCAGAGGCTCGCCAGCCCGAATCCGACCCCGCCGAGGACCGCCCCGAGCGATCCCACCACGGTCAAGGCCGCCAGGCTCGCGGCGACCAGGAACGCGGCGGGCGTCTCGGTCATCACCGCCCGAGACTGGACCACCAGGACCGGGTCGAACGCCGCGATCGCCGCCGCCGCCAGCCCCCGGGCCGTCGAGAGCCCCCATCGCCGGGCCGTCCACCCGACGAGGATCACCGTCCCGGCCCCCAGCGCCAGGTGCAGGCCGCCCACGCCGAAGGGCAACCATCGGCGATCGAGGGTCCCGACCAGCGGGGCCAGTATTAAAGGATAGAGCGGAGGCCGATAAGCGGTCGGCCGGCCTTCGAGCGCGAAACCTCGGCCGTCGGCCAGCGACCGTGCGAGCGTCAGGTAATGGTCCGGGTCGTCGAGCCGATCCAGCCCGGTCAGCATCACCCCAAGCCGGACCACGATCGACCCGACGACGATCGCGGCCAGGGCCGATCGCCAGGGTTGGGGAGTGGCGATAATCGAGCGAGGATGGCTGATGGGAGGACCTCGGGCGCGGTTCGGGGCCGTCGCGACCTTACCGACGGCGGCCCGTTATGCTACCCTGGCCGCTTCGAACCCGCGAGGTCGTCGGGTCGGACCAGAGATCACTTTCCCCACCGCGAGCGAGCATCATGGCGGACCGGCCGATCATCTTGTCGTTGACCACGATGCACGAATCCGGGATGAACCGGCTCCGCGAGGCGGGCGAGCTGCGGATGGCCTCGTCGCTGGATCCGGCCGTCCTCCACCGCGAGATCGTCGACGCCGACGCGCTGGTGATCCGGACGGCGGGCACGATCGACGCTGCCTTGATGGATTGCGGCAAGAAGCTCCGGGTGATCGGCCGGCACGGCGTCGGCTACGACCAGGTCGACATCCCGGCCGCGACCGAGCGGGGCATCCTGGTCGTCTACACGCCGGGGGCGAACACCCAGGGCGTGGCCGAACACGTCTTCGCGATGATGATCGGCGTCTCGAAGCACTTCCCCGGCCAGATGAAGGCCCTGATCGAGGGCCGGTACAACGACCGGACCAAGCTCGTCGGCCGCGACATCGCCGGTAAGACGCTGGGGATCGTCGGATTCGGCCGGATCGGCAAGCGTGTCGGCGCCATCGCCCACGCCGGCTTCGGCATGAAGGTCCTCTATTCGGACGTGATCGACATCCCCCGGGAGGCCGAAGAAAGGGCCAACGCCCGGCGGGTCGGCTTCGACGAATTGCTCGCCGCGTCCGACTTCGTCACCCTCCACGTCCCGCTCGACGCCAGCACCCGGGGGATGATCGGTCGCGAGGCCCTGGCGAAGATCAAGCCGGGCGCCGTTCTCATCAACACCTGCCGGGGGCCGGTCACGGACGAAGCTGCGGTTCTCGAGGCCCTCGAAAGCAAGAGGCTGTTCGGTTACGGGGCCGATGTCTACACCATAGAGCCGCCCCCGTCCGATCACCCGCTGATCGGCCGGGCCGACCTGAACATCATGCTCACCCCCCACAGCGCCGCGCAGTCGACCGAGAGCTTGCGGAACATGGCCGACGAGGTCTCGACAGATGTCGTCGGCGTGCTCCAGGGGAAACCGCCGATCAACCCGGTGAACGACCCGGCCGAAGTCGCCGCGATCCGGGCGAAGCTCGGCAAGCCGCCGCTCGATCGGGGATTCTGAACCCACCCGGCCGGGATGCCGGGGGCCTCGCCATCGAAGGAGCCCGCCAGGCTCCCGATCGCGTGCCTCTCCGCCCTGGCCAGATCGGGGCTCGACGGCGTCCTACAATCTCCGGATCGTCTCTGGCATCCGGAGATTGCCGACCGTGCCCGACCTCACGACGCTCCTCAAGCCCAACCCTCGGATTCGCATCCTCCGCCCGGGCGATCCCGACCCCGACGGCCGGTGCGTCGTCTACTGGATGCAGAGGGCCCAGCGAGGGCTCGACAACCTGGCGCTGAATCACGCCATCAAGCTGGGCAACGAGTTGAAGCTGCCGGTCCTCGCCGTCTTCGGGCTCACGGCCGACTACCCCGAGGCCGAACGGCGGCATTACCGGTTCCTCGTCGAAGGGCTCCCCGACGCGAAAGGGGACATGGAGGCCCGGGGCGTCCCGCTGGTCGTCCGGATCGGCCGGCCGGATGCGGTGGCCGTGAAGGTCGCGGCCGAGGCCCGCGCGGCGATCGTGGTCGGCGACGAGAACCCGGTCAGGGTCGGCCAGTTCTGGCGGGACGCGGCGGCCGAGGCGCTGAAAGTCCCGTTCCGGGTAGTCGATGCCGACGTCGTGGTCCCGACGTCCCTGTTCCCGAAGGAAGAATTCGCCGCCCGGACGATCCGGCCCAAGATCCACCGGGTCTGGGATGAATACCTCGTGCCGATCCGGAATCCGAAAGCCCAGGTTCACTGGGAAAACGCCTCGATCCCGAAGGGAGAGCCGATCGAGCCCGACGCCTTAATGGAACGGCTCAAGGTCGGCGGCGTGGGCGAGGTCCGGGGCTACACCGGGGGTTCGGACGAGGCCGGCCGCCGGCTCAAGCGGTTCATCAAGGAGCGTCTGCCCGTCTACGCGACCGAGCGGAACGAGCCGACCCCTTACCAGACCACCGAGCTGTCCGCCCACCTCCACTTCGGCCAGATCGGCCCGCTGACGATCGCCTTGGCGGTCATGGGGTCCGACGCACCGCAAGAATGCAAGGACTCGCTCCTGGAGGAGCTGATCGTCCGCCGCGAGTTGTCGGTCAACTTCGTCGCCCGGAACCCCCACTATGACCGGCTCCAGGGCTGCCCCGATTGGGCCTTGAAGACCCTGGCGAAGCACGCGGAGGATCGCCGGCAGGTGCTCTACTCGGCCGAGCAGTTGGAGGCCGGCGAGACCGGCGACCCGCTCTGGAACGCCTCGCAGAAAGAGATGGTCCTCACCGGCCGGATGCACAACTACTTGCGGATGTACTGGGCCAAGAAGATCCTCGAATGGAGCCCCGACCCCGAGGCCGCCTTCGCCATCGCCCTCCGGCTGAACGACCGCTACGAGATGGACGGTCGCGACCCCAACGGCTACACCGGGGTCGCCTGGGCGATCGGCGGCAAGCACGACCGCCCCTGGTTCGAACGGCCGATCTTCGGCACGGTCCGGTTCATGAGTTACGAGAGCACCCGCAAGAAATTCGACTCGGCCGGGTACATCGCCCGGGTGAAGGCCCTGGAACGGGGATCGGGCTGAGGGTCAAGGCCGGGCGGCCAGGAGCTTGCCGATCTCGGTGTCGACCTCCGCCACTTTCGCCTCGGCCTCGGCAAGCGGCAGACCTTTCTTGATCCCGGGGCGCTTGTGGCCGGTCTCGGTGAGCCAGGCGTCCTTGAGCAAGCCCTGCTTCCTCTGGACGAGTTTGAGGGCTTCCGAGCCGTGAGGCAGGCCCGCGAGGGGCCTTTCGGCGGAGTCGTCTGCCAGATCGAAATCGGGCACTCCCCAGTGTCGGAGGATCTGCCGGGCGATGATCCAGTGGCCGGTCGCGTTGATGTGGACGCCGTCGCCGGCCAGCTTGTAGGCCGGGTCGTGGAGCCGCTGCTGGTCGAGGAACCGCCGCATCGGCCCGTGGGCGTCGACCACGTCCCAGCCGTCGGCCTTCCGGGACAGGAGCCAGTCGGAATAGCGGGTCAAGACCTCGTCATATCCCTCATAGGGCTGACGGTACTCGGAGAGTCCGGCGGGGAGTGTCTTCGACTTGATGGGCACCGGATCGAAGACCGGCGGGGTGACGTGGAGGACCCTCGCGCCGGCCGCCTTGGCCTTCTCCCGGAGCGTCTCCATCCCCTCCCGGTACTTCCGGAACCGCTCCTCGCCGAACGGGTGATAGATCCCGTCGTTCATCCCGTAGCAGGCGACGATCAGGTCGGGCTTGGCTTTCGCCAGGACCCGGTCGAGCCGTTCGAGGAGGCCGGGGCGGGGGAACTGGCCGCCGGCGTGGCCCGGCTCGGAGAGCCCCGAGACCGTCTCGCTGGGCAGGCCGAGGTTCAGGAACTCGGTCCGCATCGACGGGCTTTTCAGCCGCAGATAGGCCTCGATGAACTCGACGTACTGGCCCGAATGCGTGATGCTGTCGCCGAGGAAGACGACCCGCCGGACGCCCTCCAGCGGCGCGTGGTCCTCGGCCCCGGCACCTCCCAGGATCAGCAGCGGCAACACAACGCCAAGGCATAAAAATCGGTGCATGGGGACCCCATCACGCGTTCCCGGCCGAGGTGGCCGCGATCTCCAGGTTCAGCCGCCGGCCGATCTCGTCGAGGCCCTCTTCCCAGCCCTGATCGGCCAGGCCCGGCGGCACGACGACCTCGGCCGTCATGGCGAAGAGGGGGACGCCGCTGGTCGGCGCCGGGGTGCATTCCGACTCCATCGACTCGATGCTGATGCCCCGGCGTGAGAGGTAGCTGGCGACCTCGTGGATGATCCCCTCGTGGTCGGCGCCGTGGACCTCGATCCGATAGGGGAGCCAGCCGGGATGGGCCTCGGCGTAGGTCCGATCGGCCGGCGTGGCCGTGACCTTGTAGCCCCGGCCGGCGAGGCCCCCGAGGCCCTCGTCCAGGTCGGCGGAGCGGCCTTCCGGCAGGGAGACGAGCATCAGGACGGCGAATTCGCCGCCGAGCCGGGCCATCCGGCTCGTCTCCACGTTGCCGCCCCGGTCGAGCAAAAGCCGGGTCATCTCCTCGACGATCCCGATCCGGTCGGGGCCGGTCAGGGTGAGCACGTAATTCCGATGCATGGAGAGTCTCCCCGGCCGGACGGGCGGCCCGTCGCCTCGACGTCGTGCCCTCCGGGCCCCGCAAGGCTGTCATCTTATCCCCCACCGGGGCCGATCGCGAGGGGCGACTCCGGATCGGCCGGGCCCTCGCGGCCGGCCGCCTCCCGTGCGATCATGGCCGGGGGTTCGGGACGCGACGAGAGATTAACGGATCGGGATCGGCTTTCATGAAGATGACGACCCTCGGCGACACGGGATTGGCGACCTCGCGGATCGGGCTCGGCCTGGCGGCCCTCGGGCGGCCCGGCTACATCAATCTCGGCCACTCGGACGACCTCCGGGCGGGCCGCGACGTCGCCTCGATGGAGGCCCGGGCCCAGGTCGTGCTCGACGCCGCCCGGTCGGCCGGGGTCCGCTACTTCGACGCCGCCCGATCCTACGGCCGGGCCGAGGACTTCCTCGCCGGCTGGCTGGCGAGCCGCCGGATCGGGCCCGGTGAGGTCACGATCGGCTCGAAATGGGGCTACACCTACACCGCCGGCTGGCAGGTCGAGGCCGACCGGCACGAGGTCAAGGACCACTCGCTCGGCACCCTCCGCCGCCAGGTCGCCGAGACCCGCGCGGCCTTCGGGCCGTTCGTGGGCCTCTACCAGATCCACTCGGCGACCCTGGAGAGCGGCGTCCTGGACGATCCGGAGGTCCTGGAAGCCTTGGCCCGCCTCCGGTCGGAATCGGGCTGGAAGGTCGGGCTGTCTCTCACCGGCCCTCGCCAGGCGGAGACGCTCCGGAAGGCGCTGGGGGTCGAAATCGGGGGCGAGCGGCTGTTCGACTGCGTCCAGGCGACCTGGAATCTCCTGGAGCCTTCGAGCGGCCCCGCCCTGGAATCGGCCCGAGCCGAGGGCCTGGGCGTGATCGTCAAGGAGGCCCTGGCCAACGGCCGATTGACGGGCCGGAACGACGACCCGGGGTTCCTCGATCGCCGGCGCCGGCTCGAAGCGGAGGCCGATCGCCTCGGGGCGACCCTCGACGCCCTGGCCCTCGCCGCCGTCCTCGACCGGCCCTGGGCCGACGTCGTCCTGAGCGGGGCATCGACGGTCGATCAGCTCGCCTCGAACCTGACGGCCCTCGAAGTCCCCTGGGACGACCGGGCCGAGGCCAACCTCCAATCTCTCCAGGAGCCCCCGGACGCCTACTGGACGGCCCGCTCGCGTCTATCCTGGAATTGATGCCGGCAAAATAGATAATCTCAGGCGACTGGCGAAATCTTCGGGCTGGCGGCAAACAGGGTGGGATGAATGGCCCTGGGTTGCACTTTCATTCATTGCACCATGTTTGATCGTGGCAATCTGGGCATTCAAGAGAATTCAAGATCGCGAATCTGAGATTATAAATTGCCAAATCTCCCCAAAATTCCACGAGTCGTCTCGATGAGTTCGAGGAAAAGGGCCAGATCGAGCGGCCCCAAAAATCCGAACCCAACGACGAGCCCGATCGGCCCCGAGGCGGCACCGTCCGGGTCGAACCCATTTCCTCCTCGGCATCTTTAAGAGGAACCCAACGAGACCGCCCGAGAACGCCGAGGGAGCCGGCCGCGACGAGCCCACCCGGCCGCGATACTATCGTTCCGTTCCGGCCCATTGAACACACTTTTTCCCGGATGATCGGGCCCGACCGGCCGGCGAGCTTGATATCGGCCCGTCCGCGACCTTATGCTCGTATCCCACCCTTCGGCGGGAGCCCCGAAAAGCGGACCTCGGGTCGGGATGGCGCGGGATTTGTAAGCTTTCGAGAGGGCATTCTTCGTCGGTATCAGAACGGTCGTGAAGCGGACTTGTCCGGCGTCGCTCGATGACGGGAGCGCACCCGCGTGGTAGACAGCCGAGGAGCATCGGGCCCGGGCGCGGGGGGGAACTTCCTCTCGAGCGGTGGTGAGATGGGCGCGCTCATCCGGGCGACCGACTGGTCGAAGACGGCCATCGGCCCGCCCGAGTCCTGGCCCCAGAGCCTGCGCGTCGCGGTCCAGATCCTGCTCACCTCGCGTTACGCGATGTGGCTGGGCTGGGGGCCCGACCTCGCGTATTTCTACAACGACGCCTACCGGCCGACGCTCGGCGTCAAGCACCCTCGGGCCCTCGGCCGGTCGGCCCGCGACGTCTGGGCGGAGATCTGGCAGGACATCGGCCCCCGGGCCGAGGCGGTGATGCGGACGGGCGTGGCCACCTGGGACGAGGGGCTCTTGCTCTACCTGGAGCGGAGCGGCTACCCCGAGGAGACATACCACACCTTCTCCTACAGCCCGATCCCCGACGATGACGGGGGCGTCGGCGGGCTCCTCTGCGTGGTCACGGAGGACACCGACCGGACCATCGACGAGCGGAGGTTGGCCCTGCTCCGCGAGCTGGCGTCGGACCTCGCCGGGACGAACGAGGAGGAAGCTGTCTGCTCGATCGTCGAGCGGCGGATCGAGGCCCGGCCCAAGGACCTGCCCTTCGCCCTCATCTATCTCTTCAACGAGGGGGGTACGGAGGCCCGGCTTGCCTGCTCTCCCGGGATCGGTGCGGGGGGGCCGGCGTCGCCCGAGATCATCGAGCTGGGCCGCGCCGGGGCCCCCTGGCCGGCGTCGGAGATCCTCGAAAAGGGCGCCCCGGTGCTGGTGGAGGACCTCGCCTCCCGGTTCGACTCGCTGCCGACGGGCGTCTGGGACCGGCCGCCGAGGGCGGCGGTGGTCGTCCCGATCGTCGGCCAGGGCGGGGGCCTGCCGGTCGGGTTCCTGGTCGCCGCGATCAACCCCTATCGGCCGTTCGACCCGGCCTATTCCGGGTTCGTCGAGCTGCTGGCCGGCCAGGTCGCCGCCGGGCTGGCCAACGCCCGGGCCTACGACCAGGAGCGGAAGCGGGCCGAGGCCCTCGCCGAGATCGACCGGGCCAAGACCGTCTTCTTCTCGAACGTCAGCCACGAGTTCCGGACACCCCTGACCCTGCTCCTGGCCCCCGTCGAGGACTCGCTCCAGGCCGCACTGGACCCCGAACAGCGTGAGCGGATGGAGGTCGTCCAGCGGAACGCGCTCCGGCTCCAGAAGCTGGTCAACACCCTGCTCGACTTCTCGCGGATCGAGGCGGGCCGGATCGAGGCCAGCTACGAGCCGACCGACCTCGCCGCGTTCTCGGCCGAGCTGGCGAGCGTCTTCCGCTCGGCCGTCGAGAGGGCCGGGATGCGGCTCGTCGTCGACTGCCGGCCGCTCTCCGGGCCCGCGTTCGTCGACCGCGACATGTGGGAGAAGGTCGTCCTCAACCTCCTCTCGAACGCCTTCAAGTTCACCCTGGAGGGGGAGATCGAGGTCACGCTCCGCCAGGAGGGCGGGTCGGCCGTGCTCCGGGTCCGCGACACCGGCACGGGCATCCCCGAAGAACAACTGCCGAAGGTCTTCGAGCGGTTCCACCGGGTCGAAGGCGCCCGGGCGCGGACGCACGAGGGGACCGGCATCGGGCTGGCCCTGGTCCGCGAGCTGGTCGGGCTCCACGGCGGCCGGGTGGATGTCGAGAGCGTCGAGGGGCGAGGGACGACCTTCACCGTCGCCATCCCGATGGGCGACGCCCACTTGCCGAGGGAGCGGGTCGGCGCGGGCGGGGAACGGGCACCGTCCACCGCCCTGGGCGCCGGCCACTACGTGGAGGAGGCGTTACGCTGGACCCCCGACGTCCGGAAAAGTCCCGACGCCCCGGACGCCCGCCCCGGTGCTTCCGGGAGGCCGATGGTCCTCCTCGCCGACGACAACGCCGACATGCGGGACTACGTCCGCCGGCTGCTGTCCGCCCGTTATGACGTCCAGGCCGTGCCCGACGGCGAGGCGGCCCTGGAGGCCATCCGTGCCCGGCCTCCCGAGCTGGTCCTGACCGACGTGATGATGCCCCGGCTCGACGGCTTCGGCCTGCTCCATGCCCTGCGGGCCGAGCCCCGGACCCGGGCGATCCCGGTCATCATGCTCTCGGCGAGGGCCGGCGAGGAGTCGCGGGTCGAGGGGCTGGAGGCCGGCGTCGACGACTACCTCATCAAGCCCTTCGGCGCCCGCGAGCTGCTCGCCAGGGTCGCCGCCCACCTGGAGCTGGCCGGGGTCCGCCGCGAGGCCGCCCGGGTCGAGCGGGCCCTCCGCGAGGAGGCCGAGGACGCCCGAGAGCGGGCCTCGCGGATCCTGGAGAGCATCGACGACGGCTTCCTGGCCCTCGACCGCGACTGGCGGTTCACCTACGTCAACGCCGCGGCCGAGCGGCTGACCGGCCTGTCGAGGGGCCTGGCCATCGGGAGCGTCCTCTGGGACGCCTTCCCCGGCTCCTTCGAGAGCGAGTTCGGCGCCCGCTATCGGGCCGCCGTCGCCGAGCAGATCACCACCGAATTCGAGGGGTTCTACGAGCCCCTGGGCCGCTGGTTCGACATCAGGGCCTATCCCTCGAAGGACGGCGGCCTCTCGATCTACTTCCGCGACATCACCGAGCGCAAGTGGGCCGACGCCGAGCGCGAGCGGCACCTGGCCCGCGAGCGTCAGAGGTCCGTCCAGCTCCAGAAGCTGGCCGAGGTCTCGATCCGGGTCTCGGCCGCTCACGACGTCCCGTCGGTCGTGGGCGTCGTGACGCAAGAGGCCCGCGACCTGATCGAGGCCCACCAGGCGATCACCGGGATCGCCCTCGACCAGAACTGGTCGCAGCCCATCAGCCAGGTCTCGCTCTCGGAGAAGTACGCGGCCTGGCGCTCCCACGACCCCAGGCCCGACGGCACCGGCATCCACGCGATCGTCTGCCGGACGAATCGCCCCCTCCGGCTGACCCAGGAGGAGCTGGAGCGGCACCCGGACTGGAAATCCCCCGGCGAACACCACGCCGACCGTCCGCCGATGCGGGGCTGGCTCGCCGCGCCGCTCGTCGGCCGCGATGGGAAGAACCTGGGCCTGATCCAGCTCTCGGACAAGTATCTCGGCGACTTCACCGAGGACGACGAGGCGATCCTGGTCCAGCTCGCCCAGCTCGCCTCGATCGCGGTCGAGAACGCCCGGCTGTACCAGGAACTCCGCGGGAACGACCGCCGGAAGGACGAATTCCTCGCCATGCTCGCCCACGAGCTGAGGAACCCCCTGGCCGCGATCAGCAACGCCGTCACCCTGTCGAGGCGATCGGGGCTCCGCGAGCAGGTCGAGTGGAGCATGGACGTCGTCGGCCGCCAGTTGAAGCACCTGACCCGGCTGATCGACGACCTCCTCGACGTCTCGCGGATCAGCCGGGGCAAGATCGAGCTCCGCCGCGACCTCCTCGACGTCGCGCCGATCCTGGACGCGGCCGTCGAGACCGTCCGTCCGCTCGTCGAGGAGCGGAAGCACCGGCTGACCGTCGAGGTCGACCGGGGGGGCCTCTGGGCCAACGTCGACCCGACCCGGCTGGAGCAGGTGGTCACCAACATCCTGATGAACGCCGCCAAGTACAGCGAGAACGGCGGGAAGATCCGGATCTCGGCCGCCCTCCAGGAGGGCCAGGTCGCCATCGCGGTGAGGGATACCGGCGTCGGGATCGCGCCCGAGAAGCTGCCCGAGATGTTCGAGCTGTTCGCGCAGGGGGACCGCTCGCTCGCCCGGTCCGAGGGGGGGCTGGGGATCGGCCTGACGGTGGTCAAGAAGCTGGTCGAGCTGCACGGGGGCACCGTCACCGCCCTGAGCGAGGGGCCGGGCAAGGGGAGCGAGTTCATCGTGAGGCTCCCCGAGGCCGCGCGACCGGACCCGAAGCGACCCCGGGTCGCCCGGCCCGAGCCGGCCGAGAGGCGCCCGGCCCGAGTGCTCGTCGTCGACGACAACGTCGACACCGCCCGGGGGATGGCCAGGCTCCTCAGGCTGATCGGCCACGACGTCCGGGCCGCCCACACCGGCCCCGAGGCGATCGAGATCGCCCGCGACTTCCGCCCCGAGTTCGTGCTCCTGGACATCGGCCTGCCCGGCATGGACGGATACCGGGTCGCCTCGACCCTCCGAGGCGAGGAGTTCGGCAGGGACGCCGTGATCGTCGCCGTCTCCGGCTACGGCCAGGACGAGGACCGCCGCCGGAGCCGCGAGGCCGGGTTCGATTACCACCTGGTCAAGCCCGTCGACCACGATGCCCTGCTCGGGCTCCTCAAGACCAAGGGGCGTGCCAACGGGCCTTGAGGGGCCATCTCGGTTTCTAGATCCTGTAGTAGTCCATGTAATCTCATTTCGTATCATGTCAAGGTGGGCAGTGCCCACCCTACGAGATTGCAACCAAAGGCTTTATGTAGGGTGAGCGCCGCCCACCTTTTCCACAAATTTAGAGTTGAAGGACCATTAGGGTGGTTCGAGCCCTGGGCGAAACCCACCGGTATTTTGAGGATGGTGGGGCTCGCCCGGGGCTCGACCCACCCTACACATAGATGTAATCGGCCCGACCAGCGCAGGAACGGCCGGCGGTCTACCGACGATCTCTCAGGGATCTGATCCATCCCACCAGCATGCCGATGCCCATAGCGAAAGTCATCAGGATGCCGCCAGTGCCGACGGTGGCGATGAAGCCGCCGAGCACGCCATTCGCCGAAATCATCGGCGAGTGATCGGCCGCCTGGCGCCAGCCGGCCGCCGCTCGAAGGCCGATCGCACCTGCCAGGACCTGGAGCACCGGGAACAATTGCGAGGCGGCGACGATCCAGCCGCCGACCTCGAAGGCGATCTTGAATTCGCGAGAGACGGCGGTCAGGCGGCCTGCGGCCCCGAACATGAGCGCGAGCCCGAGCAGCATCCCGACCAGGCCGGCACCGCCGGTCACCGCCAGCCCAAGTGCGAACGGGACGATTGCATTGATCCAGTAGACGAGAGCCCAGGTCATGTCCGGCGGCTCCCACGGGGCGACCCGCGCCCTGGGCTTTTCGGGCTTGTCAACGGGCGGCCCGGCGAAGTCAGGGTCTTGTCGGACGTCCATTGCAGACCCATCGACCTCGAACCCCTGGTGGGTTTCGCTTCCGCTCACCCACCCTACAAGATTCAGAAATTCGATCAGACGAACATTCGAGGATCAGGTACATGGTCTCCGGCGGGAGGGTGAGGGTCACACCGGTCTTGGCCTTCGTAAGCGGCACGTCCTCGGCGGGCATCCCGGCGGCGTCGAGCCGGGTGGCCTTGCTCAGGCCGGGATTCTTGATGGCGAGGCCGATGTCGGTGTCGGCGACCATCCAGGGGGGCTTGCCGGTGTTGACGACCTCGTAACCCCTGGTCATCTTGTCCCCCTCTCCCTTGAACTCGGCGTCCCTGGTGGACCAGCCGGTCGGGCGGGCGGCGGTGCCGACCTGGACGAGGATCTTCTTCGAGGTGGCGAGGGGCTGGTCGTCCAGGGGGACGGCGAGGATCGTCGCGTAGGCGTTCTTCGACCGGATGCCGACGTCGCGGAGCTGGATCAGGCCGGCCTTTTCCAGGAATCCGGTCGCGCCCTGGGCCTTCGGGGCGTCGACGGTGCAGAGGCCCCGGCCGTAGTCGAGCGTGATCTCGCCGGTGACGCTCCGGACCGTCTGCTTCTTGAGGTCGATGAAACGGGCGAGGTCGACAACCTTGTTCTTCGAGGGGTCGCCGTCGTATTTCACCTCGACCGGGCCGACGAGGAAGGCCAGGGGGTCGACAAGGGTGGCCTTCTCGCCCGGCCGGGGGGCGACGGGCGGGGCCTTGTCGCGGTTGGGGTCGAAGGCGGGGTCCTCGGCGATGATCGGGGTCTGGCGCTCGAACATCGAGGCGAGTGTCCGCTCCTCGTGGACCGCCGTCTCGCCCCGCATGACGTACCCCTTGCGGAAGAGCAGGGCGGTCGCCGGGAACTCGCCCAGGATCGGCGGGATCGACGCCGACCACTTGAGCAGAGGCTGCTGCCCCTGGACCTGCTGGAAGGGGAAGTGCATGGTCGACTTGTAGTCGGGCACGTCGGCCGAGAACCAGAAGAACGCGTCGACGCCGGTCAGCGACTCGTAGGCGGCGACCAGGAACGGCCCCTCCGACTGGAAGGCGAGCGGCGCGACCCAGGTGCTCTCGGTGACGATCGTCGGGTGGCCGACCACCTGCTTGAGGTTGACCGGCAGCTCGCGAGGGCTCATCGTCGCCGACCGCTGCGCGAACCTGTCTCCCGGGTCGATCCGCCAGCCGTTATTCGGGCCGACGTGCGCGCCGCCGTTGTAATAGCGATTCACCGCGATCACGTCCGTCGACGAGTACGACCAGCGCTCCGAGTCGTCCTGGAGCGCCTGGTTGGCCGACCGCCAGTTGCTCGCGTTGATGAGCTGGCCGCAGCCGAGGTCGTCCTTGTAGAACTTCTTCATGTCCGCATAGAAATCCCGCTGCGTCTCGACGAGGAATCGGAACTGGTCCGAGGCCCGGACGCCCATGCCCCCGGCGATCGGCTTGAGGGTCTCCCACGGCTGGAGGAGCCCGACGCGGCCGGCCCCGA
>JAJYDH010000105.1 GCA_021777685.1 Planctomycetota bacterium
CACGCCGGCCACCCTCGCGGCGTCCCCGACCGGGCCATCGCCGGCGACGATCGCGGCGATATGCAGGAGGGGGACCGGGGCCGGCAGGTCGAGCGTCCGATAGGCCGAGACCGGGGCCGCGCCGACGACCATGAAGAGGTTCTGCGCGGGATCGAGGGTCCGGGTCCCTCGGGGCTCCCGGGCCAGTCGCGCGAGCACCGGGCTCTGCTCGACCAGGGGACGGCAGGGTCCGAGGTCGAACGGGCGATGCCGGGCCATCAACCAGGCATCGGCGGCCGAGAGCGCGATCAAGGCCACGCCGAAGCTTCGCGGCTTTCGAGCGACCGCCGACGCGACGACCAGGCCGAGCAGCAGGGCGGTCGACTCGACCAGCTCCCGGTGGTAGATCTCGAATCGCCGGGCGGCCAGGTTCGGGCCGGGCGGGGTCGAGGGCCGGTCTCCGGTCCTCGCCAGGCCCGCCTGGACGCGGAGATCCTCCTGCGGTCGGTACGCCCCGGCCATCACCTCCCGGAACGACTTCTCGCCGGGCCGACCCGACCAGGGCAGAGCTTTCCCAACGGCCTCGAAACCGGAGGCGACCCTCGGCCAGCCCGCCCCGCGCGATGAAGACAAGGCCAGCTCGAATCCCAGGATCACCGCCAGCACGGCCGACATCGCCGCGAGGGCGAAGGCCAGCGCCCCGAGTCTGGTCTTCAAACCGGCCCAGACGGCATCGAATCCCCGACCGGCCAGGATCGCCAGGGCAAGATTAGTCGCCAGGCCCCACCGGGCGGGGGCCCGGAAGAACGAGAAACCGGGGAGCCGGATCAGGAAATCGAAACCGGGCACATAAGGGCCCAGGCTGAGGAGCAGAGTGATCACGGCCAGAATCGCCAGGGCCGGCACCTCCGGACCGGCACGCCATCCCCGACGGATCGCACCCAGGGCGAGGAACAAGGGGATCAGCCCGACATAGGGGAGGAGTTCTTCGGGCGAGGTGTGGAATGGGTCGAACGCGATCGGCCGCCAGAGGGGCGACCGATGGAACAGGCCCGGGGCCACGTAGTTGACCAGGTGGAGCGGCGTCGCGGCGAACCCGGAAAGATATTCGAAGCCACGCTCCGAGCCGGAGAGGACCGCAAGCCTCAACGTGGGATAGAGTTGCATCGCGGCGAGGGGGGCCGCGCCTGCCAGGGCCACGCAGACCGCCATCCGTCGGCCGATCGACCGGCCGCCGCCGAGGGTCGCCAGGAGCAGAATCCCGACCTCGGTGACGAACGCGAGTTGAAAGTGCCCCGGTAAGATCTGCAAGGCCAGGACGGCCGCCAGGAGCCAGGGGGTCCGTCGGCTCCCCTCGCCTCGGGCCAGTTGCCAGGCCAGCCCCCAGGCCCAGGGCATCCAGCTCCCGACGGTATAGCCCCACTGGTGCGGCTGGTGGATCAGGAAGAATCCGCAAGTGGCCCACGAGAACCCGGCCAGGGCCGAACCGATCTCGGAAGCCCCGAACCGCCGGGCGGCCCAGCTCGCCCCCAGGGCCCCCCAGAGGGTGTGCAACACAAGGCTGGTCGTGTACGCCACTTCCGTCGGCAAGAGGCCGTAGAGGAGGAGATGGGGCGGGTAGAAGACCCCCATCTGGCTCTCGGCCACGCCGGGGAAGCCGAAGCCCCAGAGGTCGTTCCAGAGCGGAAGCCTCCCCGACCGGATCGACGAGCGGAGGAAGGCCATCAGGCCCATCGAGAACTGGGTTGCGTCCCCGCCCACGGGCATCCTGCCGCCGGGCCCGACTGGCCAGAGCCAGGCCAGGACACCGGCGAGCATCAGCCATCGAGGGCCGACCCGGCCCCACCACCCGACGCTCAACGGCTCGGCCACATCGTGATCCTTCCCACTTTCGGCCGAAATCGACCATCTCTGGAGGAAATTCTTACAATCGCCATCGAGCTTGTCGGATCGTCCGGCTTCGGCGGATCGAACCCGACCGCGACCGATCGCGAGGAGAATCAAACAGGCTGGCGACTTATGTCAATTCGCGATTCAAATTTGGGTCGAGATACCATCTTTTGGCACGAGGGATGCATTTCCTCACCGGTCGTCCGGCGGAGGGCCGGAGCAATCACCCGAAACCACTCAAGGAGGAGTGAAACATGTTAGTCCTGAGCAGGAAGCTCGGTCAACGGTTCCAGGTGGGCGGCGACATCAAGGTCACGATCGTCAAGATCGACCGCCATTCCGTCCGGATCGGCATCGAGGCCCCCGACGACGTGGCGATCCACCGCGAGGAGATCGCCATCGCCGACCGCGAGCGGCTCGCCGGCTTCGACCTGGAAGTGGCCTGATCGGGACTTAAAATCCCCCCGCCGTCCCTTCCCCTCATCCGTCGGTCCACGGCATCGATCCGGGTCGGCACGACGACCGACCCCGACCCCCCGCCGGGACCGGGAACCCTTCGGCTATTCGCGAATCGCCTCGCGAATCCTCAGGCAGGCCGCGAGCAGCCCGGCGAGGTCGTCGAGCCTGAGCGCGTTCGGGCCGTCGGACAGGGCCTTGTCGGGCTCCGGGTGGACCTCCAGGAAGAGGGCGTCGCATCCCACGGCGACGGCCGCCTTCGCCAGGTAGGGGACCATCGCCCGCTCGCCGCCCGTGACCTTCCCGCCGTCCCCGGCCGAGGGGAGCTGGACGGAGTGGGTGGCGTCGAAGACGACCGGCGCCCCGGTGGCCTGCATCTGCGGGATCGCCCGCATGTCGTTCACGAGCCGGCCGTAGCCGAAGGTCGTGCCCCGCTCGGTGAGCAAGATCCCGGCCGAGCTGTCGCCCGTCACCTTGGCGACGACGTTCGCCATGTCCCAGGGGGCCATGAACTGCCCCTTCTTGACGTTCAGGGGCCGTCCGGTCGCGGCGCAGGCTTCCAGAAGGTCCGTCTGCCTGGCGAGGAAGGCGGGGATCTGGAGCAGGTCGACGACCTCGGCGATGGGCGCGGCCTGGTGGGTCTCGTGGACATCGGTGGTCACGGGCAGGCCGGTCTCGGCCTTGATTTTCTCGAAGATCCGCATCCCCTCTTCGAGGCCGGGCCCCCGATAGCTCGACTTCGAGGTCCGGTTCGCCTTGTCGAACGACGCCTTGAAGATCAGCGGGACGTCCAGCTTCCCGCAGATCTCGACCAGCCGGAGCGCGATCGTCCGGGTCAGGTCGCCCGGCTCCATCACGCAGGGGCCGCAGATCAGGGCCAGCGGCCGGCCTGTGCCGATCGTCAACGGTCCGACGTTCACGGGGTTCGGGACGGGCATCGGGGGTCCTTCCCAGGGAGGGGCCGTAGGACTTCGCACTTTAATTGATAGGGCTGAGATGAATGATGAAATCCGCCGAGCGATTGGCAATCTGGGATCTCGGGTTTGAGATCTCAAAATCCTCTCGAACACCCCAGATTTCCATAGATTGTCTCAGCCGGATGAATGAGAGTGCAAAGCCGGGCCGGAGGGGGAGTCGGCCGGGGTTCGCGGTTCGAAATCCCCCCGGCCTCGCCAAGTTACGGCCCCGTCCGGCCGACGTCAACGCGGGATCACCCGGCCAGACGGTCAGCTCGAATGGGCCGGGTAATCCTCGAGCATCCTGGACCTCGCGGGTCGCGATGATCCGGTCGGTTTTGTAGACTACGGGGAGGTTCCCGACGACGAGGCCCCGGGACACGCCCCTCGATGAGCATCGCCGACCCCGCCATCGACCTCGAACAGACGCTCCACGAGCGGTTCGGCCTGGAGCACTTCCGCCCCGGCCAGCGCGAGGTGATCGAGAACGTCCTGGCCGGCCGGGACGTCCTTTGCGTCATGCCGACCGGCGGCGGAAAGAGCCTCTGCTACCAGTTGCCGGCGCTCCTCCTGTCGGGTCCGACGCTGGTCGTCAGCCCCTTGATCGCCCTGATGAAGGACCAGGTCGACGCGCTGCTCGAGCGCGGATTGCGGGCCACGCTGCTCAACAGCACGCTCGACCCGGCCGAGCAGCGGGCCCGGCTGATCGAGATCGAAGGGGGCCGGTATGACCTCGTCTACGTCGCCCCCGAGCGGTTCCGGAGCCCCCGCTTCGTCGAGACGATGGCGAAGGTCCGGCCGGCCCTCCTGGCGATCGACGAGGCGCATTGCATCAGCGAGTGGGGCCACGACTTCCGGCCCGATTACGCGAGGATCGGCCAGGCCCGCCGCCAGATCGGCTACCCTCCCTGCATCGCCCTGACGGCCACGGCGACCGACCTCGTCCGCCGCGACATCGCCGACCAGCTCGACCTCCGCGACCACGCCCAGTTCGTCACCGGCTTCGATCGGCCGAACCTGAGCTACGCCGTCGTCGACGCCCGTCGCGACGCCGACAAGCTCGCCGCCCTGGCCGATTCGCTGGCCAGGACGCCGGGCTCGACGATCGTCTACGCCTCCAGCCGGGCCCGCTGCGAGACGATCGGCCAGTTCCTCGAAAAGGAACTTCGCCGGAAGGCGGTGATCTACCACGCCGGGCTCACTCGCGAGGAGCGGGCCGACGCCCAGGATCGGTTCATGTCGGGGCAGGTCCAGGTCGTCGTCGCCACCAACGCCTTCGGGATGGGCGTGGACAAGTCGGACATCCGGTCGGTCGTCCACTTCAACATGCCGGGGACGGTCGAGGCGTACTACCAGGAGGCCGGCCGGGCCGGTCGCGACGGCGACCCCGCGCATTGCCTGCTCCTGTACGCGCCCGGCGACCGGTTCCTCCAGGAGATGTTCATCGACAACGAGTACCCGCCGCCCGAGGCGGTCTATCGGGTCTATGAATTCCTCCGGGGGATCGACGCCGACCCGATCGAGCTGACGTACTCCGAGATCAAGGAATCGGCCAGGCTCGACCTGAACGAGTCGGCCGTCGGCACGTCGCTGAAGATCCTCGAAGGGGCCGGCGCGGTCGAGCGGTTCCGGCCCCGGGAGAACATGGCGATCGTCCGGATCAACGGCGAGGCCGAGGAGGGGAGCCTCGTCGCCCGGGTCAACCCCAACGCCCACGTCCAGCTCGTCGTCCTCCACGGGGTCGAGGGGCTGGTCAACCGCCGGTTCGGGGAGTCGGTCTACTTCCAGCCCGACGACTTCGCCGCCAAGCTCGGCCTCGACCGATCCGCGCTCACCCGGGCCCTCAAGAACCTGTCGAGCGAGCTGCCGATCGACTACGTCCCGCCGTTCCGGGGCAACGCCGTCCGGGTCAACGACCGCTCCAAACGGTCGCGCGACCTCAAGATCGACTTCAAGACGCTCGAACAGCGCAAGCAACGCGAGTACGACAAGCTCGAACGGATGGTCAAGTACGCGCAGTCGACGAAGTGCCGGCGGTCGTACATCCTCGGCTACTTCGGCGACAAGGACGCCGCCGAGTGCGGCCGGTGCGACAACTGCGGGCCGGCCGATTCCCGGCCCGAGATCCTGGGCCGCCCGATCGACACCGAGGCCGGGCGCGAGGTGATCCTCAAGGCCCTCTCGGGCGTCGGCCGGGCCAAGGGGCGGTTCGGCAAGACGGTCGTCGCCCAGATGCTGACCGGCTCGACTTCGGAAAAATTGGTCCGATCGGGCCTGACCCGGCTCAGCACGTTCGGCCTGCTCGGCGGCTTCCGCCAGCCCGAGGTCGTCCAGCTCCTCGACGCCCTCGCCTCCGCCGGATTGGTCCAGCAAGAGGACGTCGATCGATTTCGTCCGATCATCAACCTCACACCGGCCGGACGCGAGCTGTTCAAGCTGCCCGACGGCCCCTGGCCCGCGCTGGTCCTCTCCGAAGAACTGCACGCCAAGGTCCGTCTCGGCGGCATGGACCGGCTGGCCCCTCGCCCCGCACCGTCGCCGGCCGGGATCGAGAATCCGAGGGACGGGGAGGGTCCGGCCTTCGAGGAGGGGGAGCCGGGCGAGCCGGAGTCGGACGTCTCGGGAGATCCGCTCTACCTCAAGCTCAAGGCGCTCCGCCTGGCCTGGTCCCGCGAGGCCGGCCTGTCCGCCTTCCAGGTCTTCACGAACAGGACGCTCGAAGCGCTCGTCCGGGAGCGGCCCCGTTCGCCCCACGAGCTGGCCGCGATCAAGGGCGTCGGCCCCGTCACCCGCGAACGCTACGGCGCGGCGCTGCTGGCGGCGATCGCCGACGCGGGCGCCCCGGCCGTCGCCGTTCCCCGCCCCGCTCCGAAGTCGGAGAAATCCGCGACGAGCCCCCTCGTCGAGACAGGTCGATCCATCGAGCCGGCCGACACTTCCAGGGCCTATGTCCCCACCGAGGAATGGACCTGGCGGCTCCTCGATCGAGGGTTCACGCTCGACGACGCGGCGGCGATCCGAGGGCTGGAGGCCGCCGCGATCGTCAAGCATGCCCTCCTGATGGCCCGCAAGGGGCATCCGATCCCGATCGAGCGATGCGTGCCCGCCGAGACATTGAGACGCTGGGAAGAACGTCGGAACGGCGGGGATCTCTCGGAGCCGGAGGACGAAGGTCCGTCCGGGCTCTGGGCCCTCTACGTGGCCACCCAGGGAAACGGTCCCCGATCCTGACATCGGCCCGAATTCGGAGGGAGAATGGACCCGGAATCTCTTGACCCCGCGTCCGAACCGTTCGCCATGCGCTGCATGGAAATTTGGGGCGGGAACAAGGCCGTACAGGAGTCGATCGCCACCCCCGGCCTGGACATCTGGGTCTTCAGCGAGCCCTATCGCGCCGAGGCCCACGGCGGCGACGTCCATTACGTCTCGCTCTGCGGCGGGGGGATCATCACCCGGATGATCATCGCCGACGTCTCCGGCCACGGCGAGTCGGTCGCGGGGTTCTCGGACGCGCTCCGGTCCCTGATGCGTCGCAACATCAACAGCAAGAGCCAGAAGCGGCTCGTCGGGGCGCTCAACCGGCAATTCACCGAGCTGGCCCAGTTGCGACGGTTCGCCACGGCGGTCGTCGCGACCTATCTCGCCACGACCGACCGCCTGGACGTCTGCAACGCCGCGCATCCCCGGCCGATCTGGTATCGGTCGGAGACGAGGACGTGGTCGCTCCTGACGCACGAGTCGGCGAACTCGGCCGAGTCGGCCATGAACGTCCCGCTCGGGATCGACGAGGAGGCGACCTACGACCAGTTCAGCGTCCGGCTCGATCGCGGCGACGTCGTGATCTTCTACACAGACGCCCTGACCGAGGCGGCCGGGCCGTCGGGCGCGATGCTCGGCGAGGAAGGACTGCTGACCATCGCCCGGGGGCTCGACCTGCGGACGCCGGAACGGATCGGCCCCGACTTGCTGGATGCCATCCGCCGCCACCGCGACGGCGGCGCGGCCGACGACGACGTGACCTTGCTCGTCCTCCATCATAACGGAGGGCCGCCCCGGAGGCCGTCGATCGGCGAGAAGCTGGATATCTACGCCAAGGTCTTCGGGTTGAAGGCCGTCTGATCGTGGCGCTCGTCCGTTCTCAAGCCACCACCGCTGAATGAGCCCAACAGCTTGCTCCAGAGGCGTTTCTGTCTCCCCTCTCCCTCTGGGAGAGGGGCCGGGCGTGAGGGACGTCGCAAGACCAGACGCGGTGGAAGTTGCTCGTATCGGCCGTGCCCCTCACCCCAACCCTCTCCCGGAGGGAGAGGGAGCCAGAAATGCCTTCGTGAACCGATTTTAGGTTCATGCCACGGTATTGCCCATTCAGGCCGCCTCGCTCGGCGCCTCGCCCCCGTTCTTGAGCGATTCCCACTCTTCCAGGCTCAAAAGGACGTCGCGGGCCGACCCGCTCTTGTGCTCGCTGACGATGCCGTCCTCGCACATGAAGTCGATCAGCCTCGCGGCCCGGCCGTAGCCGATCCCGAGCGCCCGCTGGAGCAGCGAGGTCGAGCCCCGCCCTTCGCGGATGATGATCTCGATGGCGGTCTCGTAAAGCTCGTCGCGGGCCTTGAGCCCTTCCTGGCCCTTGCCGCCGGCCCCGCCGCTGATCTGTAGCTGGGTCAACTCTCGGCTGAAGACCTGGGGGAACTGCGCGAGGTATTCGCAGACGGTGTTGACGTCCTTGTCCGAGGCGTAGGCCCCCTGCGCGCGGACGAGGTTGGACGTCCCGGGGACGAGGAACAGCATGTCGCCGAGGCCGAGCAGCTTCTCGGCCCCCATCTCGTCGAGGATGACCCGCGAGTCATTCCGGTTCGTGACCTGGAAGGCGATCCGGGCGGGCAGGTTCGACTTGATCAGGCCCGTGATGACGTCGACCGTCGGCTTCTGGGTCGCCAGGATCAGGTGGATGCCCGCGGCGCGGGCCTTCTGCGCGAGCCGGACGATCTGCGTCTCGACCTCCTTGCCCACCTGCGCGACGAGGTCGCCCATCTCGTCGATGATGATGACGATCGAGGGCATGTACTTGGGCATCCGCTCCCACTCGTCGTCATCCTCGGGCCGGAACCGATTGTAAAGTTCCTCCTCGCCGAGCTGGTTGTAGCCGGCGATGTTCCGGACGCCGGCGCGGGCGAGATAGCCGTAGCGCTCGTCCATCTTGTCGCAGGCCCAGGCGAGCAGGGCCTCGGCCTTCTTCATGTCGGTGACGACCGGGTTCATCAGGTGCGGGATGCGCTTGAACTGCGTCAGCTCGACGATCTTGGGGTCGATCAGGATCAGCTTGACCTCGTCGGGCGAGCGGGTCATCAGGATCGAGAGGATCATCGCGTTGAGGCAGACCGACTTGCCGGTCCCGGTCCGGCCGGCGATCAGGAGGTGGGGCATGTCGGCGAGGTCGAAGGCGAGCGGGTTGCCCTTCACGTCCCGGCCGAGGAACAAGGGAATCCGGAACTTGTCGAGGTGCCCGCCCACACCCTCGATCACCTCGCTGAGCCGGACCATCGTCCGGCGCTCGTTGGGGACCTCGATGCCCACCGTCGTCTTGTTGGGGATCGGCGAGACGATCCGGACGCTCTGGACCGCCAGCGCGATGGCCAGGTCGGTGGCCACGCTGTTGATCTTGGCCACCCGGAGGCCCGCCTCCAGCTCGATCTCGAATTGCGTGATCACCGGCCCGGTGTCGATCTGGACCACCCGGACCTGACAGCCGAACTCCAGCAAGGTCTTCTCCAGGAGCATGGCGCGCGCGTGGATCTTCGCCTGGTGCTCCTGGACCTGAGCGACCGTGCCCTGTTCGAGCAATTCGATGGGGGGGAGCTGGAAACTGCCGTCGGTCGGGGTCGCCGGGACGTTCCGGGGCGGCGGGGGCACGATCTGCCTCGAAGGGATCGACGCCGGCGGTTCGAGCGAGGCCGCCGGTCGGGCGGCGACCGGTCGGTTGACCGGCGGGGGCGACAGCCTCGGCAGGGGCTGGGCATACTCGCCCGGCGGCGCGAGCATCAGGCTGGCGCCCTCTCGGGAGGCGAGCAAGGGGCCGGAATCCTCGGCGGGCCGTCGGCGGAACAGGGCCGCGAGTTCCTGGATCGGCCAGGCGATCAGGATGTCCTGGCAGATCGCCAGCCCGACGAAGCCGAGGGCTCCCAGGATCAGGAGCATCCCGGCCTGCCCGAACTGGCCTTCCAGGAAGGCCACCGACGCGGCCCCGACGTGCCCCCCGCTCCCGACCGGATGCGAGGGGCCCCGGCCGGGGTCGAACTTCTGGACCAAGGCGGACGCGACGCCGACGACCAGGCCGAATCCGAGGAGCCGGAGGAGAGGGTCGGCGACCTTCCGGCGGCGGAAGGCCAGGAGGTCGACGACCGCCGTGGCGAAGAGGACGAGGTACGACGCCCGCCCGACCGTCACGAAGAGCAGATGCGCCAGCGTCGCCCCGACCGGCCCGCACGGGTTGGTCGGGGGCTCGTTGGCGGGCTCGGCCGCGAGGCCCGGCGGGTCGGCCGGGTCGTAACCGACCAGGCTCAGCGCGAGGAAGGCGACGAAGAAGAGGAAGGCGCAGGCCCGCCCTTGTCGGGCCCAGCGACGGCGATCGAGCATCGGAATCCTCGGCGAGGCCGGACAAGACGGGCCGGGCGCCTGGGGATGACGCTCCTCCGACGACGATCAAACGCCGACGCCGGCCCGACCCCTGGGAGATCGGCCGGCGCGACGAGTCGACTTGCACGATCCCGAGCATGCCCGCCCCCGGGCCCTGCCCAACCTGGTCATTCTGACGGTTGCGTCAGGTCGACCGTCCCGCCTTCCTCCTCCTCGGTCGCTTCGAGGAGGTGGAGGTTGCCCGACATGTCGAGGAAGATCTTGTCCTGCATGATCTCCTGGATCACGATCGACATCTTGTCCAGCCCTCGCGAATCCACCAGCGGGCGCGAGCCCTGGTTCAGGGCGATCATCCGCTTCTGGATCAGCGTCGAGAGCTTGAACCGGCCGCCGACCTTGTTGACGATCAGCTCTTCCTTCAGTTCTTCGAGCATCGGAAAATCAGCCTCCGCATTGGTGACGGGTCAGGATCGCGGCAAGATCGTCGACGGCCCGGTCGAGGTCGTCGTTGAGGATCTGGTGGTCGTAGCGGTCGGCCAGCGCGACCTCTCGGCGGGCGTTGGCCAGTCGCTTGAGGATGGTCGCCTCGTCGTCGGTCCCCCTCGCCCTGAGCCGGCTTTCGAGCGTCTCAAGGCCGGGTGCCTGGACGAAGATCAGGATGGCGTTTGGGACCTTGGCGCGGACGTTCAAGGCCCCCTGGACGTCGATCACCAGGATGATGCAGATTCCCCGGGCCAGGGCGTCCCGGACCGGCCCGACGGGGGTCCCGTAGAGGTGGCCGTGGACCTCGGCCCATTCCAGGAAGTTGTCGCGGTCGCGGTCGGCCTCGAACTCCTCGCGGGTCCGAAAATAATAGCTGCCGTCGGGGATCTCGCCCGCCCTCGGCTCGCGGGTGGTGGCCGAGATGGACACCTGGAGGCGAAAACACCCTCGGTCCATCAACTTCCGGACGATCGTGCTCTTTCCCGACCCCGAGGCGCCCGAGAGCACGATCAGGCGTCCGGGGAGGTCTTCCCAGGGTGCGGTTGAGGGGCCTGGTGGGCCTTCGGCGGCCAAGTTCGGTTCACTCCACGTTCTGGATCAGCTCGCGGATCTTCTCCAGGAGCCCCTTGATCTCGACCACGCCCCGGCTGATCGACACGTCGTTGGCCTTCGAGCCGATGGTGTTCGTCTCGCGGCCCATCTCCTGGACGACGAATTCCAGCTTCCGCCCGGCGCTCTCGGGCTCGTCGATCACCTCGGCGAACTGCTTCAGGTGCGCCCGGAGCCGGACGACCTCCTCGGCGATGTCGGCCCGCTCGGCGAAGATGGCGACCTCGCGGATCAGGTCCTTCGGCTCGATCGTCGCCCCTTTGCCCTCCAGGAGCGACTGGACCCGTTCGGTGATCCGTTTCTGATACGCCGCGACGACGGAAGGCCCGAGTTCCGCGATCTTCTCCAGGTGATCCGAGACGGCCCGGCCCAGGCTCAAAAGTTCGTCGGCCATGACCCGGCCTTCGTCGGCCCGGGCCTTCTGGAGCTTGCCGAGGGCCTCGGAGACGACGGCGGACAGGGAGGCCCAGTCCTCGTGGGGATCCTCGGTCGCCGGCTTGCGGTCCTCGACGACCCCCGGGAGCCCGAGGAGCGCCCCCTGGTCGACCGAGGTGATCCCTCCCCCGAGAATCTCCGCGAGCTGGCTCCGGTAGCTCAGGATCGCGACCCGGTTGAGCCGGTAATCCTCGGCCCTCTTGGGCCGCTCGACCCGGATCGAGAGCTGGACGGTCCCCCGGCGGATCGTCTCGCGGACGAGCCTCTCCAGCTCGGGCTCGAGGGCGCCGTAGGGGTCGCTGATCTTGGCGTTCAGCTTGAGGTGGCGGTTGTTCACCGTCCGGACCTCGATGCCGACCGACCAGCGGTCATCCTGGATGCGGGCTTCTCCGAAGCCGGTCATGCTCAGCAGCACGGAGGCTTGCCTCTCGGTGGCGGGGATCGGTGGCGGACGGATCGGGCGGGACGACGGGCCGACTTGTCTCGCGGTCAGGGCTTCCGCGAGGCGGGCGGGGCGTCCGGGAGCGGCAAGGGGGCGGCGGGAGAGCCGCCGGAGATCGGCACGGCCGGCTCGCCGGTCGTGCTCTTGGGCTTGGGGGCCGGCAGGCCGGGGCCCTTGTCGACGCTCTCGCCCGGCGTGCCAGCCTTGTCGGCTTCGGACTTGGCCGGCGTGAAATCCGACTTCGACGTGATCGAGGACGAGCCCGGCCACGCCGAGGGGCGGTGGTTCGAGAGGACGACCAGGAGCATGTTGAGGGCGATCCAGATCCCGGCCGAGATCATCGTGACGCGGGTGAAGACGTCGCCCGCCTTGGTCCCGAAGGCGCTCGAACCGCCCGCGCCGCCGAAGGCACCCGCCAGGCCGCCCCCCTTGCCTCGCTGGATCAGCACCAGGCAGATCAGGAAGACCGACGTCAGCGCCAGAAGAATATAGAGCAGGACGTTGAGGAACTGCACGGTCGAGGTCCTTTCTCGGATCTCAAATCAGAGATCTCAAATTTCAAATCCGAGCGTTTCGTGTAGGGTGGGCACCGCCCACCATCCCGGCCGGATCGAGGTGGGCGGAGCCCACACTACGAAGACTACGAAGACTCGGGCCGACCCCGATCAGCCCTTGCCCTTGGCCGTCACCGACTGCCCGGCCTCGATGATGCCCAGGAAGTCGGCCGGCTTGAGGCTGGCCCCTCCGACCAGGGCCCCGTCGATGTCGGGGCAGGCGAGCAGCTCGGCGGCGTTGTCGGCCTTGACGCTCCCGCCATACTGGACGACGACCCGGGCCGCCGTCGCCTCGCCGAACTTGGCGGCGAGCTGGCGGCGGATGAAGGCGTGGACGGCCTGGGCCTGCTGGGGCGTGGCTGTCAGGCCGGTGCCGATCGCCCAGACCGGCTCGTAGGCCAGGACGACCCCGGCCATCTGCTCGGGCGACAGGCCGGCGAGCGAGTGTTCGAGCTGCCGGGCGACCACGTCCTCGGTCAGGTCGGACTCGCGTTCCAGCCGGGTCTCGCCGATGCAGACGATCGGGATGAGCTGGGCGGCCAGTGCGGCGTGGAGCTTGCCGTTGACGGCGTCGTCGGTCTCCCCCTGGCCGTGCCTGCGCTCGCTGTGGCCGAGGATGACGTGGGTGCAGCCGGCGTCGACGAGCATCGCGCCGGAGATCTCGCCGGTGTAGGCCCCGTCGGGCTTGGCGTGCATGTTCTGGGCGCCGAGGCCGATCGGCGAGCCGGCCAGGACCGGGTCGATCCGCGAGAGGTAGATGGCCGGCGGGCAGACGGCGACCCGGACGTCGACCGCCTGGCCCACGCCCGACTTGACCGCCTCCGCGAGGGCGACGGCGGCCTCGGCGGAATTCGGGTTCATCTTCCAGTTGCCGGCGACGAAGAGCGTGCGCATCAGACGGAGACCCCCTCGGAAGCGTCGATGGTCTTGCCCATGACCTCGGCCAGTTGACGGAGCTGATCCATCAGGCGGGCGTACTGGCCGGGCAGGAGGGCCTGCGGCCCGTCGGACAGGGCCTTCTCGGGGCAGGAGTGGACCTCGATGTGGACGCCGTCGGCCCCGGCGGCGATGCTGGCGAGGGCCATCGCCGGGATCAGGTCGGGCCGGCCGGTGGCGTGGCTGGGGTCGACGATGATCGGCAGGTGACTCTGCCCCTTGGCGTTGGGGACGATCGACAGGTCGAGCATGTTCCGGGTCGAGTCCTCGAAGCTCCGGACCCCGCGCTCGCAGAGGATCACCTGCTTGTTGCCCTGGGCCAGGACGTATTCGGCCGACATCAGCAGGTCCTTGACCGTGGCCGACATCCCGCGCTTGAGGAGCACGGGCGTCCGGGTCCGGCCGACCTCCTTGAGCAGGTCGAAGTTCTGCATGTTCCGGGCGCCGATCTGGATGATGTCGGCGTACTCGACCACCATGTCGACCTGGCGTGGGTCCATGACCTCGGTGACGACGGGCATCCCGAACCGCTCGCCCGTGGCCTTGAGGATCTTCAGGCCGGTCTCGCCGAGCCCCTGGAAGCTGTAAGGGCTGGTCCGGGGCTTGAACGCGCCGCCTCGGAGGACGTTGGCGCCGGCCTCCTTGACCTTCTCGGCGATCTCGACGAGCCGCTCCTCGCTCTCGATCGCGCAGGGGCCGGCGATCATCATCAGGTGCCCGCCGCCGACCCGGATGCCCTTGATGTCGAAGACGGACTCTTCGGCATGGAACTCGCGGCTGGCGAGCTTGAAGGGCTTGAGGATCGGCATGACCTGCTCGACGCCCTCGATCGCCCGGAGCGGCTCGGCCTGGAGCCGGTCCTCGTCCCCGATGACGCCGATGATCGTCCGAGCGACCCCCTGGCTGAGGTGGGGGGTGAATCCAAGCTCCTCGATCCGCTCCAGCACATGCCGGATCATCTCGGGGGTCGGATGCGGCTTCAGCACGATGATCATCGATGTCCTCGGGAACCCCGTCCGTCCGGCCGGTGGAACTGGCCAGGCCGCCATCGGATCGATGGCACGTCCGCCGGCCACTTCCAGGAGAG
>JAJYDH010000673.1 GCA_021777685.1 Planctomycetota bacterium
GGGTGAAACCCTGGGAATCGAGGGCCGAGGAGAAAATCAAGCCCTGGAAGGGCGACCGTCCGACGGCAAGCGGTCGGACGGTCGCCCTTCCAGGGCTTATTGGATTCGTGGGACGCTGGAGACCCAGGGTTTCACCCTGGGCTAAGGACGGTCGCCCCTCCGGGGCTGCCAGAGATCGGAGAAGTCAGCGCGAGTTATGGGTAATGCAGGGCGGTCCTCGGTGGGAACGAGTTGGGGGCCAGGCCCGGCCGAGGCTGGCCGGGCCCTCGCCGTTATGATCAAATCTCCGGGGTTGGCCGTCGGGACTGCGACCGGGGCGAGGTCATCCTGGGGAGAGATCGATGCGAATCGGATGGATCGGCGGATTCCTGGCGGCGACGCTCATGATCGCGAATGCCCCGGGGGCCGACGCGCCCATCGCCCAGGATGCCCGGCTCGAAGCCGCCTTCCGGGCGTATCTCGACGACTGGTTCCGGCTCGAACCGCTCGCCGCGACCCGGCTCGGCGACCACCGGTTCGACGACAGGCTCGACGACCTCTCGCCCGAAGCCCGCGCCGCCAAGGTCGCGCTCGACCGCAAGACGCTCGCCGACCTGACGGCCGGGTTCGACCCGAAGACGCTCTCTCGCGACGGCCGGATCGACCTCGAAATCTTCCGCCGGCACCTGGAAAACGCGATCTGGCACCACGAGCACTTCAAGCCGTTCGAGGACGACCCCCGGGTCTACGGCGACTATCTGACCGAGGGCGTCTATCTCCTGCTCACGCAGTCGACCCTGCCGAAGGATGTGAACCTCAAGAACGCCCTGGCCCGGATGGCGCTGGTGCCGAAGGTGGTCGAGGTCGCGCGGGCCACGATCAAGAATCCGCCCCGGGTGAAGACCGAGACCGCGATCCGCCAGACCAAAGGAGCGATCGGGTTCTATACCAACGACCTGTTCCTGATGACCGGCAATGCCATCAGAAATCCGTGGCTGGAGCAGGCGGCGAGGCCGATCGTGACGGCCCTCGAAGGCCACCTCAAGTTCCTCCAGGATGAGGTGCTACCCCGCTCGACCGAGGACTGGCGGGTCGGCCGCGAGCTGTTCGTCGAGAAGCTCGACCGCGAGCTGGACTCGGGGATCTCGGCCGACGAGGTGCTCAAGGAGGCCGAATCCGAGGCCGATCGGGTCGAGCGCGAGATGGCCGTGATCGCCCGCCAGATGTGGGGCACCACCTTTCCCGGCGAGCCGGTCCCGCCCGACGACGCCGAGGGCCGCCGGGCGATGATCCGCAGGGTGCTCGGGGCCGTCGCCCGGGACCACGGCACGACCGAGACCCTGGTCGAGGACGCCAGGGCGACGGTCGCCGAGATCAAGACCTTCATCCGCGAGAGGCGCATCCTGGCGCTGCCCGAGCCCGACCGCTGCCGGATCATCGAGATGCCCGAGTTCCAGCGGGGCAACTCGGTCGCCTACCTCAACCCCTCGCCGCCGCTCGACACCCGGGCCATCAGCGAGTATGCCATCAGCCCGCCGCCGCTCGACTGGTCGCCTCGCCGGGTTGAGAGCTTCCTGGAAGAGTACAACCGGTCGATGCTCAAGATCCTCACGATCCACGAGGCGTATCCCGGCCACTACGTCCAGCTCGCGTACAGCAACCACGCCCCCTCGACGATCCGCCGGGTCCTGTCCTCGGGCACCTTCGCCGAGGGGTGGGCCGTCTACACCGAGCAGATGATGCTCGACCAGGGGTTCGGCAAGGGGGACCTTGGGCTCCGGCTCCAGCAGCTCAAGTTCTACCTCCGCGCGGTCGTCAACGCGATCCTCGACCGGAAGATGCACGCCGAGGGGATGACCGACGAGCAGGCGATGGAGCTCCTCGTCGGCCGGGCCTTCCAGGGCGAGGGGGAGGCCGTGGGCAAGATCGTCCGGTCGAAGCAGTCCTCCGCGCAGCTCTCGACCTACTTCGTCGGCCGCCTGGCGTTCTACCGGCTGAGGCGGAAGGTCCAGCGGGCCCAGGGCGACAGGTTCGACCTCGCCCGGTTCCACGAGGCCGTCCTCGGCCACGGGACGCTGCCGGTGAAGTACCTGCCCGAGCTGGTGACGGACCCCTGATCGAGGACGATCCGCCGATCGCGACCCGGCGGACGGGAGCGGGACCATGACGCCTTTGAACATCCCCCCGATCCTCCGAGCGGTGCTCGACGACTATTCGCTCCCCTGGGACGGCGACCACGGCGTCGCCCACTGGGCGAGGGTCCTGGAGAACGGCCGGCGGCTGGCCGGCGAGACGGGGGCGCTGATCGAGGTCGTGGAGCTGTTCGCCGTGCTCCACGACTCCCGGCGGCTCAACGAGTTCACCGACCCCGAGCACGGCCCCCGCGCCGCCGAATTCGCGAAGGCCCTCCGCGGGCGGCTGTTCGAGCTGCCCGATCCCGAGTTCGAGCTGTTGCATCGGGCCTGCGCCGGCCACACGCACGAGCGGACGCACCCCGACGTCACCGTCCGGACCTGCTGGGATTCCGACCGGCTCGACCTGGGCCGGGTCGGGATCACGCCGCACCCGCAATTCCTCTGCACCGAGGCCGCGAGGCGGCCCGAGACGATCCGCTGGGCCGACGGCCGGGCCGAGATGGGCCTCGTCCCCGCGCTCGTCGAGTCCGAATGGGGGATCGACCTCAATCGACGTGGGCGAACTCGTTGAGGTTCAGGAGCGCCAGGCAGAAGTCGGACAGCGGCGCGTCGGCCAGGAACGCCTCGAAGAACGGGTAGCGGAGGTTGCGCCGGGTGAAGTCGTCGAGGCTCCGGCGGTCGCGGTCCTCCTCGCGAGGCGAGACCGGCCGCGCCTTCCCCTTGCCCGTGTCGTCGTAGTCCATCCATTCGAAATTGGTGTCCTGACAAGGTGGGCTGTGCCCACCCTACGAGACTGCAACCAAAGGCCATGTGTAGGGTGGGCACTGCTCACCTTTCCCACCACAGGACCGGGGATTCGCCGCGCCTTTCTCAAGAACCCGGTTAG
>JAJYDH010000106.1 GCA_021777685.1 Planctomycetota bacterium
AAGGGTCCCGGCGGCAAATCGTAAGGCCAGAGTGGCGAATGGGCGCATCTTCGTCATCCTTCCTGGGGAGATTTCGGCGGGCCGATCCATTCGGGTCGGTCGTGGTGGGCCTCGAAGACTCGGCACCACCCTACATGTTTTCATCTTCGACGTTTAATCGGCCGCTATCGTGGCCATCTGCTTGAGGCCCTGGTAATCGACCTTGTCGGTCGACGTGGTCGGCAGGCCGGAGAGGAACTGGACCTCGTCGGGGACCATGTAAGGCGGGAGGTAGCGGGTGCAGTGCCGCTTGAGGGCGATGATCGAGCCTTTCAGGCCGGGCTTCATGGCGACGAAGGCGACTAGCGAGGCTCCGTCGTCGGTGGCCCGGGAGATCACGGCGGCGCGGTCGACCCCTTCGTGCTTGTAGAGGGCCGATTCGATCTCGCCCAGCTCGATCCGGTAGCCGCGCTTCTTGACCATCCGGTCGCGGCGGCCGTGGAAGCGGTGGCAGCCGTCCCCCTCGTCGGTGACGAGGTCGCCGGTCCGGTACCAGGCGCCCTGGTCGTCGAGGAAGAAGGCCCGCGCGGTCAGGTCGGGCCGGCCGAAGTAGCCGAGCATCACGCCGGGGCCGGAGACGACCAGCTCGCCGACCGTCCCGGGCGGGACGTCGCGGCCGTGGTCGTCGACCACCCGGGCCAGCGCGGGCGGGCAGGCCGGGCCGATCGGGAAGGGGGTCTCGCGATCGGCGTCGATCGTCCGGGGGATCTCGAACGCGGTGCAGACGTTGGTCTCGGTCGGACCGTAGAGGTTCCACATCGTCGAGTCGGGCCAGGCCCGGCGGAGCTTCCTCAGCGGCGCGATCGGGAAGACCTCGCCGGCGAACAGCACGAGCCGGGGGGCGAACCGGCCCAGGCGGTCGACCCCGCCGTACTCCGCGAGCAGGGCCAGGATCGACGGGGCCGAGTACCAGACGGAGATGCCCCGCTCGGACAGGAACACGCCCAGCCGCGCGGGGTCCTTGCCGGTCGACTCGCCGATCAGGACCAGCGTGCCGCCCGCGCGGCACGAGGCGTAGAGGTCGAAGATCGACAGGTCGAAGTGGAACGGCGCGTGCGAGGCGAAGCGGTCGGTCGGTTCGAGGTCGAAGCTCTGGTCGCACCAGTCGAGGAACGCGAAGGCGTTGGCGTGCGAGAGCATCACGCCCTTGGGCGTCCCGGTCGAGCCCGAGGTGTAGAGGATGTACGCGACGTCGTCCTCGTCATACGCCGGGGGCAGGGGCGACGGGGCATCGTCGGCCATGACCCGGTCCCACGAGGCGTCGGTCGGGCAGGTCCGGCCCTGCTCGTCGCCCACGACGACGAACCGGGGCAGGGGGCCGGCCTCGGGCCAGGCGTCGCGGAGGGCTTGGGCGTGCTCGGCGAGGACGACGACCGCCTTGACCCCGGCGTCGGCCAGGATGCCCGCCCCCCGGATCGGCGGCGAGCCCGGGTCGACCGGAACATAAGCCGCGCCCGATCGGAGGACGCCGTGGATCGTCGCGACCGCCTCCCGCCCCTTGGGCAGGAACAGCCCCACGCGGTCCCCCCGCCCCACGCCCCACCGATGCAGGCGGGTCGCCAGCCGGTCGGCCGAGTGGAGGAGTTCGCGATAACTATAAGTTTTGCCGCGCTCGTCCTCGACGGCCGGATGGTCGGGCCGGCTCGCGGCCGAGCGGTCGAGGAACTGGCTGAGGTGGTGAGCGTCCTTGCCCATGATGGTGCTTCTTATTCGAGGTGCGAGGAGGGGCCGAGCCCCGGGCGTTCCTGTCCCGAGTGGCCGGGCATGGTGCCCTGATTCGCGGGCGAGGTCAAGGCCAGGTTGGCCGCCGTGGGCCGGGCCGAACGGCTCCCGAAAGGTCCGCTCGCGCCCCTTGACAGATCGGAACCGGGCTGTAAGATACCGTGCGGTTAATTAACCAGTTGGTGAAACGCCATGCCCGCCGACCCGCTCAGCCTGACCTTCGCGGCCCTCGCCGACCCGACCCGTCGGGCGATCCTGGCTCGCCTCAGCTCCGGCGAGGCGTCGGTCAAGGAGCTTGCCGAGCCGTTCGCGATGACCCTCCCGGCCGTGACCAAGCACCTCAAGGTGCTCCAGCACGCCGGGCTGATCACGCAAGGTCGACGGGCCCAGTGGCGGCCCTGCCGGCTCGAAGCGAGGCCGCTGCGGGAGGTCGCGGGCTGGGTGGAGTCGTATCGCCGGTTCTGGGACGAGAGCCTCGACCGATTGGACGAGTATCTCGGCGAAATCCAAAAGGAGGAGACGGGAGATGATCGAAGAGAAGAGCCGTAGCAACCCGGAGTCGTCGGGGCGGGAATTCGTCATCACCCGCGAATTTGACGCGCCTCGCGACCTGGTGTTCCGGGCCTGGACCGAGGCCGACCGGCTGGCCCGCTGGTTCGGGCCGAAGGGCTTCACGACGCTGTCGACGGCGCTCGACCTCCGGCCCGGCGGCGTCTTCCTCTATGGGATGCGGTCGCCCGACGGCCACCCGATGTGGGGCAGGTGGATCTTCCGCGAGATCCTCTCGCCCGAACGTCTCACGTTCGTCATGTCGTTCTCGGACGAGGCGGGCGGCGTGACCCGGCATCCCTTCGCGCCGGACTGGCCGCGGGAAATCCTGTCGACGGTGACCTTCGCCGAGCACGCCGGCAGGACGACGCTCACGATGCGCGGAATCCCCATCAACGCGACCGAGTCGGAACGGGAGGCCTTCGAGGCCGGCCGCGAATCGATGCGGATCGGCTGGGGCGGGACCCTCGACCGGTTCGCCGGCCACCTGGCGGACGCCTGAACCGGGCGGTCCGGCGGGATGGCGAGCCTCGCCGCGGAGGGCGCGGAGGGGAGACGGGCGGATCGGCCCGGCTCCCTCGTCCAACTCGGTGCCCTTCCGCGATCTCCGGGCGGGATTCGAGGCGACGCCCCGGAATCCCTCGGGGGCCACGGCGGATGGTCGCCTCCCGACAGGTCCATTTTGGTTTGTCGTGCAAAGTCGATTTTTGACGCGGATTCTCGGCCCGGTTTCCTCGATTTTGGGCCCATTTCGGCCGAAAACCGGGCCGATTGCGCGGCTTTTTCGGGGTCTCGCGGATCACTTTGGCCGGCTTTGTCACGCCAAGTCGGGCGGAAATTAACCCCCGGGCCATCCCCTGAGGTGGCGACGAGCCGTCCCGGTCGGGCCCGTCGCGGCGAGAAATCGGCGAGGTCCGGGCAAAAAGTGTGTTCGGCCGGCCTCGCGAGAGCGAAAGTCATCAGGTCGGGTGCCGGCGGTCGCCGTCGGAGATCCGGCCTCCTCGCGCCCCGGCGGTCGCGATTGGGTCCGTGTTGGAGCACGCCGGGTTGCGCCTCGGCGGAGTTGGGCCCGTCCGGGAGAGCGTCCGGGACGGCGATGGCCACATGCGGAGGCCGCCCCTCGGCCCGTGGGCTCGATCGAAGGCGGTCGGGACGCGGGCCCCCGGAGCGGCCCCCGCCTGGATTGGGTCTGTTTTGTCGAGATAGAATCGGCCCGTGACGCTCAACGGCCGGCCGGGAACAGCTCGCGGGCGAGGTCCGGGTCGGCGAGGAGGGTCTTGGAGAGCCCTTCGAAGAGGAGCTTGTGGCCGAGGGCGTTGGGGTGGTCGTCTCCGGGGGCGATCTCGACCTTGGCGGGCTCGACCCCGTCGAAGGTGGCGGAGAGGTCGACCAGGGGGATGGCGTGGCGGGCGGCGATCCCGGCCTGGCGGGCGGCGAACAGGGACCGGGCGTCGCTGGCGTCGTCGCGGCTGGCCCGGGGGACGAGGAGGGCCACGAGCGGCAGGCCGAGCGACCGGCAGTCGGCGGCCAGGGCGCCCAGGACGGCGTCGGCGAAGGTCCAGTAATGCTCCTTGACCCGGGACTTGAAGCCCTTCTGATGGTCGAGGCTCGCCCAGGCGTCGGTCCGCTCGCGGACCAGGTCGATCCCGGCCTCGGCGACGGCCCGGCGGAAGAAGTCGTACTTCAGGTCGACGTCGTTCTTGATCAGCCCGCCGAGGTGGATCTCGACCAGGCGGGGGTCGAGCATCGTCGAGGAGAACAGGACGAGGTCGGGCCGGGACGCCAGGGCCTTCCGGCGGAAGACGTCGTACCGCTGGGCCGGGCCGTAGGCGGCGACGGCGAAGTTGAGCACCTCGAACCGCCGCGAGAGGCCCAGCCGCGCGGCCTCGGCGTTGAGCCGGTCTTCGAGCCGGTTTTCATAAGTGTCGGGCGTGGCGACCCCCCAGCCCATGTCGATCGACGAGCCGAGCAGGGCGATCCGGTAGACCCCTTCGGGCTTGTCGACGGCGTACTCGCGGTCGCGCATCCCCTGCGTGTTGGACGTGTACCGCTGGCCGAAGAAGGTGGCGTCGTAGTCGGGCTTGAGGTCGAACTGGAGGAAGTCGTCCTTCCGCTCGCGGGTCACTTCCTTGACCTGGCCCCGGTTGTGGCCGATCGGGTCGCCCATGATGGCCAGTTCGAGCGGCCCCTGGGCCCCTCGGGCGTCGTGACCGCCGGCGATGAGCCCTTCGTAATAGCCTCCGGGCCGGTTCGCGGACTCGGGCTCGGGCGACAGGAGCCCCTCGCGGGCGACGGTCAGGGCCCAGCCGGCGGGCAGGGGGGCCAGGCCGGCCAGGAGCACGGTCGCCGTCATCAGGGCCCGGAGGGCGGAGGGGCGGGCGGCCGGTTTCGGATCGATCATCGGGGATCACCTCTCAAGGGCCGGCCCGGGTCGCGAGGCCGGCGGAGTTTCGTCCGGGTCGTCATCTCTTGGCGCAAGGATTCTTCGAGCCGATCGGCCAGCAGGGCGTGGCCGGCCGCGTTGGGGTGGAAGTCGTCCGGGCCGATCGCCAGCGCCTTCGGGTCGAGGCCGTCGAAGGCGTCCGAGAGGTCGACGACCCGCGTGAACCCGGCCCCCCGGGCCAGCCCGACCAGCCGGGCCCGGTCGGCCGGAGGGGTCGGCTTGCCCACGCGAGGCAGGAGCAGCCAGACGCTCGGCACGCCCCTCGACCGGCAATCGGCCGCGACCGTCCGGTAGACGCCGCCCAGGATCGCCTCGCGGTGCGGGCGGAGGGCCGTCTTGTACGACTCCTCATCGCCGCCCGGCCGGGCGTCCGCGACCGCCAGCCCTTCTTTATAGGAGGCGACGTCCCAGCCGACCCCTTTCGGCAGGAGGGAGCGGAGCTTGCGGTCGTCCCAGCCGAAGTCGGCGGGCGTCCCCTGGAAGACGACGAGGTCGGGCCTCGACGTCCACCCTTCGCGGGTGAAATGCTCCCACCTCTGGCCGGGGGCGAGGCCCGGGACGGCGTGGTTCCAGACCTCGGCCGGGGCGAATCGATCGAGCATGCGTTCCCAGGTCGGCTCGAACCCTCGATCGGGCTCGACCCCCCAGCCGGCGCCGATCGAGTCGCCGGCCAGGGCGACCCGGAAGACGCCCTCGGGCTTGTCGACAGCGTATTCGCGGTCGCGCATCCCCCGGGCGTTGGTCGCCCAGGTCGCCCCCCGGTGCGGGACCGAGAGGTTGGCCTTGAGGACGTATTCGCGGACGTCGGGCACGGGAACGGTGAGCGGGCCGAAGTCGGTCGGAGGGGGCTCGGGCTTCGCCCGGCCGACCCGGTCGAGCCGGCGGCCGGGGTCGGTCAGGGTCTCGTAATAGCCCCGCTCCATCCGCTCGACATCGATCGCGTTCGGGTGGTCGGCCCGCAACGCCTCGCGGACCCGCCCGCTCCAACCCGGCGGGGCCACGCCCCAGGCCAGCAGGGCGGCCGTGAAGACCAGGGATGGGAAGGATCGAGGAGGGCGGGTCATCCGTGCCTTGGGTCGAGGGCCGATCGGCGATGATTGATGATCGATGGCCGATGAGATCCGATCATCGTCCATCGATCATCGTCGATGCTCAGCCTCCGAACGCCCGCCGGAACATCCCCACCCACGCGGTCAGGTTGGGGCTGCTCCAGAGCGACCAGAGGAGCGAGATCGTCGCGAACGTGGCGAGGGTTTTCGCCGCGCGGACGGCGATCGACCGGCCGTCGAGGCGGCCCGTCGAGGGCTTCCGGGGCTTCTCCCTCGCGTCCAACTGGACGTTGACCAGCACCAAACTCCCGAGGATGCCCCAGAACAGGGCGTCGGGGACGCTGAAGCCCCAGGTCCCCCTGAGCCAGAACATCTGGTAGCCGTGCAGGGCCCAGGTCGTCGCGAAGACGGCGGCCGTCGCCGCCGAGAGCGCCAGCCACCGGGGCTTCCGCTTGAGCCGGAAGGCGACCGGGTTGAACACGACCCGGATCATGAAGTCCTTCCAGTAGATGTTGATCCGCCGCCAGTAGTCGGTGAAGCTCGACGCCAGCAGGTAGTTGTTGTGGGTCGTCGGCAACTGGTAGCCGAACAGGTGGAGCATCCCGCAGGCGATGTGGAAGTGGCCCGAGACCTTGAAATACAGCAGATAGTTGCACCCGATGAAGGCGGCGAGCGTCCCCGCGCTATTCACCTCGTCCGCCGAGATCAGCAACCGATCATGCACCAGCCGGTAGGCCAGGAGCTGGATCACGCCGTTGAAGATCATCCGGACGCCGGTGAGCTGGGTCGTGTGGATGTCGGTCGAGAAGAAGCTCCGGCCCAGGGTCCGGTAGTCGACCACCGGGAACAGCGGGAAGGCGTAGTTCGGCAGCAGGAAGAAGTAGCCCGCCGCGTCGATCAGCGGCTCGGGCCGCTCGGCGTGCTTGATCTCGTAGAGGTAGAGGATCATCCGGAACATCAGCATCGAGCCGAGGACCGGCCAGACGACGTCGGTCAGCTCGGAGGCGGTCCAGGCCCTCGCGGCGCCCAGCCCGATCGCCGCGACCGCGACGAGGCCCGCCCTCGCCGACCAGGCGATCGGCAGCCGGGTGACGCCGATGAAGGCCGCCGCCAGCGCCGTGACCACCAGGCCCGGGACCGGGCCGAAGACCGCGAACAGCCCGGCGACCGACAGCCCGAGGAAGAACGGCTTCTTCCAGCGATAGGCCAGCAGGTAGTGGACCGGCAGCGCGGCCAGCGCGATCGACATCAGCAGGAACAGCGCCCGGCCTTCGACGTGATAGGTCTTCATCACCGCCAGCAGGAGCGCCAGGTGGGCCCAGATCGGCAGGAACTTGCGGAGGTCGCGGCGGGCGGCCTCGGGCTCGCCGGGGCGGAGGCCGGGCCGGCGCGACGGCTCGGCGTCGAATTCGGCCCTCGGCTCGTCCCGGATCGGGAAATACCGGCGGTGGGGGGCGTTCCGCGCGGCGGTCGACGGTCGGGTCTCGGTTTCCACGGGCTGGGCCCCCTGTCTCGCCCTTGATCTCGCGGGGACGGACGGGGGTAAACTGCGGGGGGCCGGCCCATCCTTGGGCCGGTAGTTCCCCCGCCGCGGCCGCGCCATCCTTGGTTCGCTTGAATGCGGGCGTCCTGCCTCGGCGGCGGGAGGGACTCGATACGGACGGCGATCGGCGGGCGTCAAGGACGCCCGAAGGCCGCTCCCTCGGCGACGCCCCGGCCTGTTTCGGGCCGAGGCGGGCTTCCCTCCCCTGGACGACCCACGGGGTATACCGGACCGCCGGGTCCGAGTCAACCCGAGCCGGTGTCGTGATCCGTGCGAGTCCGGGGTCGGAGGTCGTGCGAAGACCCCCTCTCCCCAACCCTCTCCCGCGAGGGGAGAGGGGGTCAGACGCAAGCGACTCTTGAGAGGCCGAGGGCCGTTCTTACCCCCTCTCCCCTCGCGGGAGAGGGTTGGGGAGAGGGGACAGCCGGCGTGGAATCGACCCTGGAACGGCCTCTCGCAAGCCCGAGCCCGGGTTGCCGGCCCCGGCCGTCTCGATTATCCTGCCGCGCCATAATGACGGGTGGTGTCTCAGGGAGGAGACCGACGATGCCGATCGGGGCCGCGAGGCGTTGGGGCGCGGAGGCGCTGCTGGCGGTGGTGGCGGGGGCGGCCTTCCTGGGCTTCCTCGGCTCGACCGAACTCTGGGGCAAGCGCGAGCAGCGGGCGTCGGCCGAGGCGCTGGACACCGTCGACCGCGGCCACTGGCTCGTCGCCGAGATCCAGGGGCGTCCCCGGCTGGAGAAGCCGCCGCTCCCCCGCTGGATCACGGCGGGCCTGATCACCCTCACCGGCCGCCGTGACGAGGCGATCGTCCGCCTGCCCAACGCCCTCGCCGCGCTGGCGACGGTGGGCCTTGTCTACCTCCTGGGCCGAGGTCTGGGCGGACGGCCGGTCGGCCTGGCGTCGGGCTTCGCCCTGGCGTCGACGGGCTCCTTCGTCGTCGAGATGCGGCAGGCGGGGAACGACGGCCTCCTCGCCCTGTTCACGACGCTCGCCCTGACGGCCGCCTGGATGCGGCTGCATGGCGCCCGCGAAGGGGGCGAGGTCGAGCCGCCCGGCGACTCGCCCGGCCCTCGATCGTGGGCCTTCGTCTTCCACCTGGCGCTGGGGCTGGGGTTCCTGACCAAGGGGCCGATCGTCCTGCTGATGGTGGGCCTGGCTGTCATCGGCTACCTGGCGACGGCCCGGCGGCTGGCCTCGGGGCTCCGGACTCTGGCCGATGGTTGGGGCCTGGCGGCGTTCTCGGTCCTGGCGCTGGCGTGGCCGGTGCCGGTGCTGCTCCGCGACCCGACCTCGGCGCGGGTCTGGTGGCTGGAGATGGCCCAGAAGATGGGGGCGCTGGACATCCCCCACGACCGGGCCCACGCCAGCCTGGTCCTCGACTGGTTCGGGATGACGCTCCCCTGGACGCCGCTGGCGCTGGTCGCGGCGGCCTGGCCGCTCCGGCGGTCGGCCCGGTCCGAGCGGCCGAGGGTCGCGTTCGCCTGGTGGTGGGCCATCGGCAACCTGGCGGTCCTCGGCCTCTGGAAGGTCGCCAAGCCGAGCTATTACCTCCCCTGCCTGCCCGGCGTGGCGCTGCTGGCCGGCGGCGAGTGGGTCCGGCTGTCGCGACTGGCCCGCGAATCGGGGCCGGGGTCGGCCCCGGCCCGGGCGATGCTCCAGGGGATCTGGACCGTGCTGTTCGTCGGAGCGGCGGTCGGGGCGGTGGCCGTGGGCGAGGTCGCGCCGGTGGAGCTGGGTTACGCGTGCCTGGGGGCCTCGATCATGGCGGTCGCCGTGATCCTGGGGGCCTGGGCCTGGCGGAGGGGCTTCGACGCCGGGGCGCTGGCGCCGCTGGCCTCGGGGTTCGTCGGGCTCGCCCTGATCGCCTACGGGGCGGTCGCGCCGGTCGAGAACCCCGCGAGGGGGCACCGCAAGCTCGCCGAGACGCTCGAAACGATCGTCCCGGCCGATTCGCCGACGGTCTGGTTCTTCAACGAGGTCGACGAAGGGCTCTGGTTCTACCTCCGAGGGCACGAGCTGGCGCCGGTCTCGAAAGCCCGCTACAACCGGGGCTTCGACCTCCGCGTCGACGCCCGAGCCCGCAGGATCGAGACGCCCGCCCGGAGGCTCGAACTCGCCCGCGACCAGCTCGCCGACTGGGCCCGCCACGCCGACCCGGCCTCGCCCTACGTCCTGATCCGGGGCAAGATCTACGACCCGCTCGCCCGCGACCTCGCCCCGCTGGTCGAGCCCGTCTATCGCGAGCACGACCTGAAGCGCAACGAGATGGTCCTGCTCCGGGTCAGATCGGATAATGCGGTCGCCGCGCTGCCCTCGGCGGACCCTCGGCGCTGAACCCGCCCCAACCCGGGCCTCGCGAAGCGAGCGAGGGCCATCGGCCGCAAGTCCTTTCCCGAGGAAGCTGTCGCTCTCCGGGCCGGGCCCTCAATGCGAGCGGGCGCGGACTATTGATAAGGATGGACGTTTTTCATCGTCGCGGCCCGGGTCTGACGTGAGGCCGGGACGGGCGCTTGGGTTCGCCTTTTCGCGAAGCCAACCGGGCGGTTGGGTTCGCATTTCCGAGCCAGGACAATTCGCCCGTTGGGTTCCAGTTTCCGCGCGAACCCAGGCCGATGGTTGGGTTCGCATTTCTCTCTCGGGCCGAGCACCGAGCGTCTTGTGCCACGGGTCGGCACTTCGACTCCATGCCTTTGGATGTCGTCGGCGGGGCACGGGGTCGGAGTACCGAACCCATGGCACACGGCACAACGATGGGCTATCGCGGCCTGGGGCAAACAGGCCGGGAATAATAATAATCTCTATTCCAAATGCACCACAAAAGGAAATGCATTCCCGGATCGATTGCTGGGACCGGCCATAGGACTTTGATCGGGATACTTGCTCGTAACCGTAGTTTTTGCCAGCAAGAAGACACTTTCAACTTCGTAAGCCAAAGTGGAACGGCTGTTTGAATAGAGATCACCGGCACGATTGAGCAGCGCATCGGTAAAGACACCTCCGTTGAGAGGGTCATCGCCGGCACATTGTCCGGGAGAGCAAGAATACATCGTGAACGTCCCAGCCGCCGCCGCCTCGACTTTTCGCTCAAACAGGTCGCGATAGTCTTGCCGAGTGTATTGCTTCGCCTCCTTCGCATACTGAGCGACACGTCCGAAAGTAACCTCTCTAGTCTCAGCCAGACGATGAACTTCTCTGCATGCATCGCAGATAATGATCGCCTTGGGCACGGCAGGTTTCATCTCGTCAAAGTCTATCTCCTCCCCAGTACCGATTGTCACCATTTGTCTGCGATGGCCGGTGTAGTTCTCCACGATGCGACCGTGGCCAGAGAACGACAGCAATGCAAAATCTGCCCTATTGATAATCAATTTTTCCGATGCGAGCTGAGCCTTTGTGGGGTTGTGGAGAACCTTGATTTCAGAGTCGTTCCATGCGCCACCGGCCGGGTTCTTCAACCAGGTCTGGAGTCTGTCGACATCTCGTTCACAACCGAGAATCTCCTTCTGGCCCTTTGCACGCGCGGCCTCGATCAACAGAGCGTATCGCTTCATTGCCGTCTCTCTTTCTTGCATTTATCAAGCACGAATAGAACGTAAGCCCGGAACCCGGGGGAGTATCCGTCCACATTTTCGCCGTCGCCGTCCCACCAGAGTCGATGACGCCAGATTGGCTCCTCGACCTGGACAATTTTTTTTACAGATCGATGACGAAGGCTCTTGAAAGCCCACGGCCAACTTAATTCCCAGGCATGTTCGATAGTATTGAAAACGAGGCAGCAATAATTCTCGTATCGTGATTTGTCATCATCCTCAACTCCATCCTTTTTCCACGATGCGCAATAGCTGTCCCTCTCCAGATGCGGGTATTGCATCGAAAGCTCGATCAGCTTCTGCACAACGTTATCGATGGCGATTCGCTGCTGACCCCGGGTTTTGATCGTACCAGAAATCCAGCCGCCTACGGCTACAAGAGCCAGGGTCATTCCCTTCTCCAGCCAATCGGTCGAGGGCTTTCCCGACTGGGGCGGGGCGGGGACCGTCGGCGGCGGACCGGCACCCGCCGCCTGAGCGATCAGCCAGGTCCAATGATCCATAGTATCCGGTCCGTTGCGGTGTTGCGATCACCAGATCTCTGGAAGCCCTCGGCGTGGTGATGATTCTACCGAGGGAGACGTTCAGAATGGAAGCTAGGCTCACAATTCTTTCGTGGCTGTATTGATGCGATTATTGCCCACTGGTACGAGGAGGACAGGCTGGGCGATCACTCGCTGGCCCTGAAGCACGCAATGAAGACCGAATTGCCGATCGGCGACGGAGCGAGGCGGATTCTGCGGGCGATGGGGCGCTAGCCGAGGAGTTCAGCCTTCCGCTCGAACCCGTCCCGGGTCAGGTGGTATCGCGGCTCGCCGACGAACGGGCGGCCCAGCAGCATCAGTCCCGCCCGCTCCAGGTCGCGATAGGCTTCGCGGTTGGATTCGTCTATGTCGATCCGACCCTTCCGCTCGACGTGCAGGCGGAAGAGGGCGAGTGCGGCCTCGGACAGCGTGATGGTTTCCATGATGAGGAGTCTACCCGGATGAGGTAGGGGGGTGAAGGTCAGCCTCAGCGGGTTAGGGCTCGCCCGAGGCTCGACACCACCCTGGATATAGCCCTGAGTCCTCAGTCCTCAACGATCCGCGCGCGGGGCGGGTCGGCGTAGTCGTCCCAGAGGCGTTCGATCAGGGCGGGGTCGGGCCGGCCGTCGTGGACGATCAGGCGGTATCGGGAGACGTACTTCTGGCCGGGGACGATCTGGAACTCGCCGAGGACCTCGGGGGCGAACGAGAGATACGGCATGTTGGGGTGGAGCCGGACCGGCTGCGGGAAGCGGAAGTTGGACGGGTGGTCGAGGATCGTCAGGCCGCCGACCTTGCCGTCGACCTCGCCCGAGAGGTCGACCCAGCGCGGGCGGGTGTGGTTGCCGTCGAGCTGGTGCTTCCCCTCGCTCGTGGTGAAGTCGCTGTGGCCGGACTTCGCCGGGTCGGGCGGGTCGTTCCCCTTCGCGGTCGGGTCGTACCATTGCCGGTTGCCCCGGTAGCCGAGGCCGCCGTAGATGTTCTTGTTGACCGTCAATGGCTTCGTGTCGGCGCATTTCATCTCGGACACGAAGTCGATGACGATGCAGCCGGGCACGTTGTAGGCGTCGATGCCCCAATCTTCGACCAGGACGGGCGCCGGGCCGCCGGGTGCGGTGAGGTCGTCGTGGCGGAGCGAGGCGTGGAACTCCGCCAGGAAGGGGCCGCCGTTGAACGTCGGCCCGGGGTGGTCGGGGTCGTTGCCGACCCGGCCGGTCCGGTTCTGCTGGTTCCAGAAATCGACCTTCCGCCCGTCGAACGTCGTGTTGACCCACGCGAAGAAGAGGCCGTGCTGGTGGGCGTGGTCGGGCGGGAAGTCGTCGGTCACGACCAGGCCGGACCGGGTCGCCAGCGGGTGGACGAACCCGCTCCTCCTATAGAGGATGTCGATCCCGGCGGGAGGCTCGGCGACCGCCTTGTGATAGGCGAAGATCGTCCGGCCGTCGAGCCGGAGCGGGATGACGTCGGGATGGCCGGTGAACTCGAAATGGCTGCCGGTCGACTTGAAGACGAACGGGTCGTGGACCACGGTCGGCGGCAGGTCGCGGCGGGTGTCCGGGGTCGGGATCTTGGTCAGGCGATAGCGCCGCTTCGTGCCGGCGGGCAGGGGGGCTTCGAGCTTCCAGATCAGCTCGCCCGGGCGCGTCTCGGCGGCGACGAGCTTGAGGGCGTCGAGGGCTTCGAAATGATAGTAGTGGGACACGCCTCCCCAGCCCCCGGGGAGATCGAGGCGGATCGGCGTGTCGAGCCGGTCGTGCTTGCCGGCGTCGACCTCGATCTCGATGTCAGCCGCCGCCGGGACCCCGATCAGCGCCAGCGCCGCCACCAGGCCGGGCATTCCGGTCTTCATCCTCGGGTCTCTCCCTCGCCAGCCCCTCGATCCGCGACGACCGCGACTCTATCGCGGCCGGGCGGCAAGCTCAAGGGGCGGGCCGAGGGCCGATCGGGGCGGTCTTCGCCCGATCTCGACCCCTCCGATCGGGCAATCCTTGCGTGTGGCGTAAGGCGGATCGGCCCGGCGTTGCGGGTTGTCGCGATCGCTCCGCCGGAGCAGCTTGCGCATTTTCCCCCGCTCCCGCGACCGCGACGACCGGCAAGGTGGCTCGCCCTAAGTCGTTGGTATAAAACGCGAAGGGGGTTCAAGGACGCGGGGGCGTCGGACGATAACTAAGCATGGCTCGCCAAGGTAACGCCAAGGCGAGGACTCAGGGAGCACCGATAGAACGGCCCGTCCGGAGGGTCATGGCCGCGAGGCCTCGGGTCATTCGGGAAGGCCCGCCGACGGACGACGCCCGGTCGGAACATACCAAGGGAAAGCACGAGCCGCTTCCGGACTCGTCACCCTTTGAACGAACGTTTGCCAAGGAGAAGATTCTCCCATGTCGAAGTCCTTGACGTTGAGCATGAGCCTGGCCCTCGCCCTCGGCTTCTCCGGCGTGAGCTTCGCCGGCCACGGGTCGGCCGGTTGCGCCACCTGCGGCATCGCCTCGCCCCAGGGCACCGTCGCCAGCCCCCAGGCCTCGGCCCAGGGCGTGGCGGAGACCTGCGACACCTGCGCCGCCCCGGCCAAGAAGCACTGCTTCAAGTTCAGCATGCCGGCGTGCCTGAAGCCCAAGCCCAAGATGTACACCTATGAGTGGGTCCTGAAGAAGAAGAAGGTCCACGGCCACCACGCGGCCGAGACCTCGTGCGAGACCTGCGGCACGGCCGTCACCCCGTCGGGCCAGTACAGCAGCCCGCAGGCGACCTACGCCGCCCCCCAGGCGACGTACAGCGCCCCGCAGGCCTACGGTGCCCCCCAGGCGTCGGTCTACCCGACCTCCGAGATGAAGCCCGCCATGCCCGCCCCGGCCGGCGACGCCGTCCCCCCGGCCCCGGTCGCCCCGCCGGCCCCGGCCGCCCCGGCCCCGCCCGCCCCGGCGGCCGCGAACTCGAACAGCCTGCT
>JAJYDH010000674.1 GCA_021777685.1 Planctomycetota bacterium
GAGCCGCTCCCGCAGGACGACCCCAGGCGACGCCGCCCCGACATCACCCGGGCCCAGACCCTCCTCGGCTGGAACCCGACCATCGACCGCGCCGACGGCCTCGCCCGGACCCTGGACTACTTCCGGACGGTGCTCTGACCGGCGACGGGCCGACGTTCGATCGACGGCCCGATCTTCCTCCCCTCTCCCTCCGGGAGAGGGGCCGGGGGTGAGGGGCATCGATCTCACCAACGGCCCGGAAAACAGGGTCCGAACGACAATCACCCGACCGGCGAAGCCCCTCACCCCGGCCCTCTCCCGGAGGGAGAGGGAGGCAGATGCAAATGCATCGCTCCGAACAGATCAGACCCCACATCTTGGCCTTCGCCACGCAGGGCACCGGCTCCGACGACGAAACCCGGCTCCGAGGGCTGCTCGCCGACCTCCCCACGACGTTCCTCCCCTTCGACCGGAGCGCAAAGCGCCGGACTTTCTTCGACCTCCTGAAGGCCCTCCGCCGCGAGCGGCCCGACCTGCTCGTGATGGAGGGCACGGGCTGGGCCGGCGGCCTGGCCCTGATGCTCTCGGGCGTCCGGTACGTCGTCAGCACCGGCGACGCCGTCGGGCCGTTCGTGGCCGCCCACGTCCCGGCCCTCGGGCCCTATGAACGGTGGCTCTACCGGCGATCGGCCGGCGTGATCGGCTGGACGCCTTATCTCGCGGGCCGGGCCCTGACCCTCGGCGCCCCCCCGGGCGATGACCGCCCCCGGCTGGGCGCCGGACCCGATCCCGCCCGGCGATCGGGCCGGAGTCCACGCCGAGGTCCGCCGGCAACTCGGCATCCCGGACGACGCGCTGGTCTTCGGGATCGTCGGCTCGCTCGGATGGGTCCGACGCGCCGGGTACTGTTACGGCCTGGAGCTGGTCCGGGCGATGGAAAAAGTCGATCGACCCGACGTCTACGCCCTGATCGTCGGCGACGGGACCGGCAAGGCCCGGCTCGACGCCCTGGCCGGGAAGGTCTCCGGTGCCCGGTGCGTCCTGACCGGCCGGGTCCCCCGCGAGGAGGTGCCCCGCCACCTGGCCGCGATGGACGTCGCGAGCCTGCCGCAGATCCTCGACGGCGTGGGGCTGTTCCGGTACTCGACCAAGCTGGCCGAGTACCTCGCCGCCGGCCTGCCCGTCGTCACCGGCCGACTCCCGATGGCCTTCGACCTCGACAACGGCTGGCTCTGGAGGCTCCCCGGCGAGGCCCCCTGGGCCTCACGCTCTATCGAAGCCCTGGCCGCCCTGATGGGCCAGGTCGCCCCGGCCGAGCTGGCCTCGAAACGATTCGCCGTCCCCCCTGCCCCGCCCGAGTTCGACCGAGGCCGGCAGGTCGCGCGGGTGGCGGCGTTCCTCCGGGAGTTGATGGCCGACCGGGAGGGGTGATCCTCTCTACACCGCGTCTTCTTCTCCGTCGGGAAGGGTAGAGGGTTTCGCCGCGTTTCTCTGGTCGTTGCTCCGGGCGATCAACGACTGGATGAGCGAACGGACCTGGGGAGAACGCAGCACTTCTCCCACCAGATTGATGAATTCTTCATCGGTGGCCGCCCGTCGTTGTCCATCGGGAAGTGGGGAGATCGTGCCGAGAATCGATGGTGTGAGGCGCCGGCTCATGGGCTGCTGAGGGTTTTCTTCCCTCTTGAAACACTCAGCCTCCACGATGACTGGATAGACCAGGTCATCCTTGTGGGTGACGTATAGGATTCGATATCGGGCCCGATTCAAGGCCGGCGCCACCAGGTCGAAGCCGTGGCGCACCTGTCCCGTATCGCCCGTGGTTGTCTCGATCTCGGCTTCCAGCAGGCCCTTCGTCCTCTGCCTCAAAGGCCGCTGCTGCGCGCGAAGGATGGCGATCGGCGAAGCCGGTTCGCTGGAGATGTCGTCCGACCAGAGAACCGGCATTGATTCGTTCACATTGTCTCCGGTCGAAGATTCGGCCGAAATAGGAGCGGGAGATGGTCGGAACCGCTCGATCTTCGAGGCAGGCCATTTCGCGTCAACAGGGCGTCCGTGCCGTCGGAATCCAGGATTCGGACCTCCTCCAAGGCATCCATTAACCCCGGCCGGACCAGAACCTGGTCGTAGATATTCCAGAAATGATTCGAGGGGGTCGCCGCGCGATAGTAATAGCTGCCCGCCGGGCCTTCCGTTCGGTCGCCGAAGAATCCCCACATCGGATTGTAGAAAATCCTGTAGGATTTGTCTCGCACAAGCCGCTCGGCCCGACGGGCCAATTGTCGCGTCATCACGGCGTTGAGTCCCTGGGCTCCCACGACGCCGGGATCGAACGGATTCATGTTAAGGTCGCCCACGAGGATGGTCCGACGATGGCCGAGTGCATCTTCGGTCCTGGTGATCGATTGGGCAATCGTCGTCGATGCCAGCGTGTAATCCTTCTCATTCCAATTGATGCGGCTCGGTAGGTGGATGGCCGCCAGTAGGATGTAGGAAAGGCCCTCAATCCTGAGCTCTCGAAGGGTCAACCCCCGGATCGGGTCTTCGAATTCCTCGACGAGGGATGGACCCGGGAAGCGGGTCATGATTTGTATTTTCTCGCTCGCTCCGGCGGGAAGCGAGTAAGGCTTGCCGCCTGAGCCATTCAAGGCTTTCAATAGCTCCGGGAGATCAATCGCGCACTCCGCAAGTATCAGGACATCGACCTCATGCGTTCGAGCTAACCGGACGACGCGGTCCGAGAGTGGTCTCTTGTCCAGATTCCAGAACAGGAACGTGACCATCGACTCGCTCTCGACAATGACGCACTTCAAGACGAACGGGCCGCCGGAATGTATCCGGCGGCCCGTTCGGAATTCAACCAGGTAGGCTGTTTCGCCCTTACTTGATGAACAGCATCTCCTGATACGTCGGCAGCGGCCAGAGGTCGTCGGCGACGATTCCTTCGAGCTTGTCGCCAGCGGCCCGGACGGCGTTCATGGCGGGGATGATGACGTCTCGCGAGTGCTTGGC
>JAJYDH010000675.1 GCA_021777685.1 Planctomycetota bacterium
GAGGTCTTCGGGAAGGCCCGGGCCAGCAGCGGGAGCCCGGCCGGCGCCCTGGGCAGCTCGTGCCGGCCGCCGGGGGCCCGCGTGTCGACCCGGATGGTGTCGCGGGTCGACAGCCGGGTCCGGACCTCGGGGAATGTCGAGCCGGGGTCGCCGGGGTCGCGGACCTTCCCCTCGACGTAGAGGTCCAGCCGATAGGTCGTCCCGCCGGAGCGGGCCTCCCGGTCGATCCGGACCACGGCCCGGTCCGCCCTCAGCGAGACGTCCCCCTGGACGATCTCGGCCTGGTCTTCCAGGAGGACCCAGCTCGAGCCCCCCTCGGCCCAGGTCTGGACGCGGTCGGCGCTGAGCCGGACCGCCTCGCCCTCGTCGCCCTTCCAGGTGGCGAGCGGCGCGTCCTGCCCCCGGGCCTCGCCCCGGGTCGACGGCGCGACCCCGAGGAACGCCAGGAGCAGCCAGGCGCTGGCGAGACGTCGTCGTCGGACGTCCGTCTGGTCTTGACCCGGCACGGCACCTCCCCAGCGAACGCCCGACACGGCCCGAAGGGTCCGGCCCACCCGGGCCGTCCCCTCGATCGTCCCGCCGTCGAGCCGGCGGTCATGCCCCGACGACCGGCTTTCGCCGGTCCGACCGAGGCCCGCGTCAATCCTTGGGGGGTGAAGTCGAAGACGTGCGATGGACGGGACAATCGGCGGGAAAGTAGCCGCTCGCCCGCCGGCCGTCAACCCGAGAAGCACCGAGGGGCCGCCGGGACGAGGCCGAGAGGTCCGATCGTCGGCTTCGGTGAGTGATCTTTTGGAGTGCGAGAGCTTGCTCCCGCTTTGAAGCACCGGAGCTTGCTCCGGACGCCACCGGCGCCCGACAGGCCCGCGGAGCAAGCTCCGCTCGGCAAAGCGGGAGCAAGCTCCCGCACTCCAAAGGATCTGAGAGGCTTCCCGGGCCTGGTTGGCGAAAAGTGATGATCGGTGAATTCCAGGGAGAGGGAGGCAGGATCGGCCCCGCCACCCTCCATAGTGGCTTCGCTCCGTAATGTCGCTGGCTTCGTTCGTCGGTCGCCGACCTTTGCCCTCTTCACGGGCCGATCTCCGGCCTACATCGTGGCTGAAATCGCCGGAACGATGTCCGATCGGGCCACCAAGCAAACCCATCAAATCACCCATATTATCCAAATTTCCACCAAGTTCTGTGTCCGATCGTCCGGGGCGCGTGAGGGGGCGGGCCCATCGTCCGGATTTGAGTTCGGGACGAGAGTTTCGATCGTCGGGAGCCGGTCCGAGCAGGCTGTTCAGCCCGCTCGGAGCTTCTCGGCCTTCCGGCGGCGGGCCTCTCGCCGGGCCTCGACCTTTTCGAGCCTCTTCACCTCGCGGGCGGCGACGACGGCGACGACGTCGAGCTTCTCTCCGGGGAGCGGGACCTCGTGCGGTTCGAGGTTGAACGGCGGGTGCGGGTCCGGCATCTCCCACTTCTCCAGGCGGCGGGCCTTGACCGGCTCGGCCGGGGTCTCGGCCTTCGGCTCGGGCTTGATTTCGGCCTCGGGCTCCGTCTCGACCGGCCTGGCCCAGCTCGGGGTGAGATCGGGGTGGGGGCGGATGTGGGGGGAGACGTACTGGAGCTGCGCGAGGCACCAGCGGAGCCGGCCGTGGAGGGCCGACTCGTAGCGGCGGAGCTTCCGGAGTTCGGGGTCGGCCTCGTCGGTCAGGTCGGCCTCGACCAGGGCCCGGTCGACCTCATCGAGGTCGGCGACGGCCTCTCGACGGTCCTTGAGGGCGGCGATCTCGCGGCGGGCGACGGCGGCCGGGTCGTCGGCGGACTCGACCTCCCGGCCGTCGAAGTCGAGCGAGGCGCCCGGCCTGCCGGCGCGGAATTCGGCCGGGGTCCCGAGCAGGTCGAACGCGAGCCGGGTCTGCTCGGCGGTCCACTCGCCGTGGACGTCGGCCGAGTGTGCCAGCATCGCCCACCGGGCCATCAGCCATTCGCAGCCGTGGGGGGTCCGCCGGAGGGCCTCGGCGACCTCGGAGGGGCGACGGGTCAACTGCGCCCCGAGCTTCTCCGCGTCGAGCCGGCGGTCGTCGTCCCACCCCAGCTCGGCCCGGAGCGCCGATCGGTCGCGGGTCCGGCGCTCGATCCGCTCGCCTCGGTCGATCCGCAGGCTGATGACGGTGATCTGGTCGACGAGCCAGGCGTGATACTCGGTCTGCGGCTTGAGCGTGTAATACCACTGGTAGGCGCGCTGCTGGACGAGCTCGACGTCCTCCGGGACGCAGACCGAGGCGCAGAGGCCGTGCTTGAGCGCGTTCGCCCGCGAGCGGGCCTTCCCCTCGGGCGTCTTCGGCCCGGTCGACTTCGCGGCATTCCGGCGGTTCGCGGCCAATCTGGCTTCGGTGACGATCATGGATGTCTCTCGCGGGGCGATGTCGGGGCGGTTAAGGGACCGTCCTTGATATTCACGACCGCGGGGGGGTGAATATCACACTTTCCGGCGCCGCCGCCGAGAATGGCCCTCCCGGATCGAGCCGAAGTGGGCCGGTCGAAGCCCAATACCGTTTGACGAGCCGTAAGATCAACGATGAAGGGTCTTTCTGTCTCTCCTCTCCCTCTGGGAGAGGGGCCGGGGGTGAGGGGCGTCGCCTGTCTCACGACGTCCGGAATGCCCTGTTTTCCAGCCCCCAGGTCACGCCACGACCCTCACCCCGGCCCTCTCCCAGAGGGAGAGGGAGCCAGAAAACGCCGACGGCGCCAGGGGTTATGGTTCGTCGAACGGTATTGGGTCGAAGCCCGCAAGGGGGGAGGGTTGGAGTGGGGGGCGATGGACGCGGATTTGACCTTCGAACGACCCTGCGCTCGCGTCCCCTGGCAGATCGCCGCCGACTCCGATAAAGTCAGAACGCTCCTCAAGCAACTCGGCACCAACGTCCCGATCTACTGGCGGAAGGTCGAGGTTCAGATCCTGGACCGAGACCGCCGGTTGAGATCGG
>JAJYDH010000676.1 GCA_021777685.1 Planctomycetota bacterium
GAGCCCCACCATCATCGCCGGACCGAACCGTGGTGGGCCTCGTCTCACTCGGCCCACCCTACGAAGGCGCCTATCTCCGACCGCCTCAAATCAATCCACGAACACGAACTCATTGAGATTAAAGATCACCCGGCAGGCGTTGGCCAGGCCGAATTTGCGGGCATGGTCGAACAGCGACTGGCGCTCGTCCTGGGCCGGCTGCCGGCCAAGGGCCAAGAGGAAGGCGCGGTCGAGGCGGGCCGGGAGGTCGCCCGCTTCCCGCTCCAACCGGCCCGCGAAATGGCCGGCCATCGCGACCATCATCCGGTCGTTGAGCAGGGCCAGGGCCGGGAGGGCGGTGTTGCTCTCGTTCCTCTTATCCACGCTCATCGACGGGTCGGCGCAGTCGAGGGCGGCCAGGAACGGCTGCGGCTGCGACCGGACGATGAACCGGTAGACCGACCGACGATGCGACCTCGGGTCCTCGGGATCGAACAGCTTATACTCATAATGCGGCGAGTGCTCGGGATGCTCGACCGCGAAGTCGCGGAACCCCGGCCCGCCCATCGATAAGTCGAGCTTGCCGGCGATCAGGAGCACGGAATCGCGGACGGCCTCGGCTTCCAGCCGCCGCCGGTTCATCCGCCAGAGCGAGACGTTGTCGGCGTCGGTCCCGGCCTTCGCCCGGTCGTCCGCCGAGGACTGGCGATACACGGCGCTCGTGACGATCGTCCGATGCAGGGACTTGAATGACTGCCCGCCGTCGCGGAAGTCGGCCGCGAGCCAGTCGAGCAGTTCGGGATGCGAGGGGGTCCGGCCCATCCGGCCGAGGTCGTTGGGCGAGTCGACCAGCCCCCGGCCGAAGTGGTACTGCCAGGCCCGGTTGACGATCGCCCGCCAGGTGAGCGGGTTCTTCGGGTCGGCCAGCCAGCGGGCCAGGGCCGCTCGACGCTCCCCCTCGGGGGCTCCGGGCGGGAGGTCGAACCGCGAGGGTAGGTCCCGGCAGATCGGGGCCGTCCCCGGGCCGACGACCTGCTTCGGGTCGCGCAGCTCGCCCCGGCGGAGGACCCGGATCACGCGGGGCCTGCCGCCGTCGGGCCCGGTCCCGCGGAAGGCCCCGGTCCCCGTGTGGATCGTCCCGGCGTAGACCTTCCGGCGAGAGGGCAGGGCGGAGACCTCGCGGTCGACCTCGGCCAGCGCCCGGGTCGCCTCGATCAGGGCGAGCCGGCCGGCCTCGTCGAGGGCGTCGCGGACCAGCGCCTCGCGGCGGGCCTTCAGCTCGGGCAGGCCCTCCGGGGCGTCGGCCGGGTAGTCGCCGTCGACCAGGTTCGCCCGCCGCCACCGGGGCGGGGCCTCGATCGAATCCAGGGATGTGACCGTCGAGCCTCTGGCGATGTTGGCCCCGGCCGGGTCGAAGACCTCGACCTCGGCCAGGGCGAAGTTGTAGTCCCCTTGCCGGGGGGCGAGCCGGGTCGCCGTCACCCGGAGATATCGAAATGGTAGGTTCTTGGCATCGAAGCTCACCGGGGCGAGCCCGGGATTGGCGAAGTCCTCGCCCGTCCGGTCGGCGACGACCGCCACGCCCGACCCGAACGCGGGGTCGTCCGACGCCTCGACCTTGAACCGGGCCGGGAAGCCGAACCCCGGGCCGATCCGGTTGAAGTCGTCGTCGCATGCGTGGAGGACCACCCGGGCGATGGCGACGGGCCGGCCCAGGTCGACCTGGACCCACCGGGTCGCGTCGGCGACCGGCGAGAGCCCGCCGTGATACCCATAGGCCGGCGACCGGCCCGGCCGGGAGCCCGGATTCGCCTCCCGCTCGGAGATCCGCCGGTCCAGCTCGGCCAGCGGCGCGCCCACCTTGGCCCGGGCGACCGATCGGAACCCGTCGATCTCCCGGACCAGCCCCAACCTCCGGGCCTCCAGCTCCATCCGGCGGGCGGCGATGGCCGGGTCGGCGTCGTACTCGCGGTCGGCCCGGTCGAGGGCGGCGAAGACGGCCTGGAGGCTGTAATAGTCCTCCTGCGAGACCGGGTCGAACTTGTGGTCGTGGCACCGGGCACACTGGACGGTCAGGCCGGCGAACGCATTCATGGTATTGGATACCATGTCGTCCCGGTCGAGGAGCCGGGCGAGCTGGCCGTCGAGCTTGGTCTCGGGGACCTCGGCGTGGCCGATGAAGTCCCACGGGCCGGCCGCGATGAACCCCAGGGCCTCGACCCCGTCGGCGGTCCCCGGATAGAGGACGTCCCCGGCGACCTGCTCGCGGACGAACCGGCCGTAGGGCCTGTCCTCGTTGAAGGCACGGATGACGTAATCTCGATACGGCCAGGCATTCGGCCGGGGCTGGTCCTTGTCGTAGCCGTGGGTGTCGCCGTACCGGGCCACGTCCAGCCAGTGCCGCCCCCAGCGCTCGCCGTACCGGGGGCTCGCCAGGAGCCGGTCGACCAGCCGCTCGTAGGCGTCGGGGGCCGGGTCGGCGAGGAACGCCCGGACCTCCTCGGGCGACGGCGGGAGGCCGGTCAGGTCGAAGGCGACCCGACGGATCAGCGTCCGCCGATCCGCCTCGGGCGAGGGCGTCAGCCCCCTCGACTTGAGCCCGGCCAGGATGAAGGCGTCGACCGGCGTCCGGGCCCATCGGGAACCCTCGGGGCCGACGTCGGGCACCGGAGGCCGGGCGAGCGGGCGGAGCGACCACCAGTCGGACGGGTCGGCCTTGAGGGCCTCGCCGCTCGGCCAGGCCGCCCCCCCGGCGATCCACGCCCGGATCGCCTCGACCTGGGCGGCCGAGAGCCGGTCGCCCGACTTCGGCATGGTCGGCTTCTCGCCCGAGATGACCTCGAACAGCCGGCTCTCCCCGGGCTGGCCCGGGACGACGACCCACCCCTCGCCGGCCCCCTCGACCACGCCCGAGGCCGTCGTCAGATCGACATCCCCCTTGGCGTCCTTCCCCTGGTGGCACCGGAGGCAGTGCCCGGCCAGGATCGGGGCG
>JAJYDH010000107.1 GCA_021777685.1 Planctomycetota bacterium
CGACCCGCGCGGCGAGGGTGTTCAGGGCGTCGCGGCGCTCGGCCGGGGCGAGGCCGGAGTACGCCTTGAGGATGACCTCGGGCGTCTTCGGGTCGTCGAAGCTGGCGAGGGCGCGGAGGGCCTGGCCCCGGAGCGCGGGCTCGGCGACGAGGGCTTGCAGGGCCGGCACCGTCTCGGCATCCCGGGCCTTGAGCAGCGCGGCGAGGGCCTCTCGGCGGAGGCCGAGGTCGGATTTCGCGTCGAGCAGGACGCCCCGGAACGCGGCGAGGGCCGAGGCGTCGCCGAACGTCAGGGCCAGCGCCGTGGCCTGGGTGCGGACCTCGGGGTCGGCGTCCTTGAGCAACTCGGCGAAGACCCCCGTCCACTTGGCGGGGCGGTCGACGCGGGGCCGGCCCTTCAAAGCCTCGTTGATCCCGGCGAGCATGGTCCGCCGGACGTCCGAACGATCCACGTCGTCGAGCGCGTCGACCAGCGAGGCCAGGGCCTCGGGCGTGCCGATCGCGGCGACCCGCCGGACGGTGAACGGCAGGATCTTGGGCACCTTCGCGGACTGGGCGACCTTCAGGGCGCGGGCCGGCTCGGCGGCGGCCATCGGCTCGAAGGCGTACCAGTACATCAGCGGCAGGTTATGGTCGTCGGAGTCCTCGGAGTGGGCGACGAGGGCTTCGAGGATCGGCCAGCGCTTGTCGAGTGGGAGTCGCTGGAGGGCCGAGGCGAGGGCCAGGCGGACGACGGGGGAGGGGTCCGACTCGGCCAGCTCGGCGAAGGTGTCCAGGGCATCCCGGCCCGGCTTTCCTTCCTCCGAGACAAGGCGGATCGTCCAGGCCCGGACGTGGGGATCGGGTTCGAGGGCTGTCGGCTCCAGGGCGACGTGGTCGGCTTCAGCGGTCGCATGGAAGGCCCAGAGGTCCCGGAGATCGGAAAGCGGGGTCGGTCGTCGGGTCAGTCCGGCCCTCAGTAACCCCTTCGCCATGAGTTGTTCCGTGACTTCCCTGTTCGTCCCCCGTTCGCGGAGAATGCGGAGGATGTGGTTGGTGTACCACTCGTTGGTGTTGTTGAGCAGGAGCGTCAGGGCACCGCTCGAAAGCTTCTGAAGGTCCACCTTCGCCGGCTTCGCGTCGCCATACGCCAGCTTGAAAATCCGACCGTTGGTGCGGTCGTGGATGTTGACGCCCATGTGGTGGCACTGCTGGCGGTCGTACCAGTCGATGAAGTAGACCTGCCCGTCGGGGCCGTACTTCATATTGATGATCTGCGACCACGAGTCGTTGGCCAGGAGGAAGTCGGGGGCGTGGTGGCCGACGAAGCCGGAGCCCTTCGGCTCCAGGGTGTCGCGGTTGAGCCGGGCCCCGTGGATGTTGTTCATGATGATCGAGTTGGCGTACTCCTTCGGCCAGGCCCCGCCCTGGTAGATCATCGCCCCGGAGTGGGCGTGGCCGCCCCCGGCGTCGGACGACCGGCCGTTGCCGGCGTGCGGGTTGGCGCCGACGAAATGGCGGTGGTCGGCGATGGTCTTGATGTCCTCGTAGGTGTACGGGTTGAAGTGCGAACCGGCCTGCCGCTCGTACCGGGCCCCCGGGATGACGTGGTAGAGGTGCGGGATCACGCAGGCGGTCTCGAACAACTGGCCGTGCTCGTCGAAGGCGATGCCCCAGGGGTTGCTCGTCCCCTCGGCGAAGACCTCGAACTTGTGCTTCGTCGGGTGATACCGCCAGATCCCCGCGTTGATCGGAATCCGGTCCTTGTCGGGCGTGCCGGGCTTGCCGACCTTCGAGTGGGTGAAGACGCCGTGGCAGCCGTAGAGCCAGCCGTCGGGGCCCCAGGTGAAGGTGTTGAGCGTCTCGTGCGAGTCCTGCCAGCCCCAGCCGTCGAGGAGGATCTGCGGCGGGCCATCCGGCTTGTCGTCGCCGTCCTTGTCGGGGATGAACAGGAAGTAGGGCGCGGCGCCGACGTAGACGCCGCCGTAGCCCAGCTCGATCCCGCTGACCAGGTTCAACTTGTCGGCGAAGACCTTGCGTGAGTCGAACTTGCCGTCGCCGTTGCTGTCCTCGAAGATGAGGATCTGGTCGCGGGCCTGGTCCTCGGGGACGCGGATCGGGTAGGAGTACGCCTCGGCGACCCAGAGCCGGCCCCGGTCGTCGATGGCGAAGGCGATCGGCTGGTGGACGTCGGGCTCGCCGGCGAAGAGCGTGACCTTGAACCCCTCGGGCACGGTCATCGCCTTCGCCGCCTCCTCGGGCGAGAGCCCGGCGTGGAGGAAGGCGTCGGGGCCGGAGGGCCGCTTGGCGACCTCGGCGGGCTTGCTGTCGTGGAGTCGGAAGTCGTCGAAGTTGACGTGCCCCCACCCTCGGGTGTCGTCGTCGACCAGCCTGATGAAGATGTCCTTGCCGACGTGGGGCGTCAGGTCGAAGGCGACCCGGCTCATGTCCTCGACGTCGGTGCCCGACGCCTTGGCGATCACCATCCCATCATCGGCCCGGACGATCTCGGCCCGGGTTGTCGGGAACGACCCGGCGCCGATCAGGAAGCTGGCGAACGGTTTATTGAGCTTGAACGGGACCGAGGTCAGGGTCCCGCGCGGGGGGTCGCCCGCGCGTTCATACGAACCCACCCAGAACCGGCCGGCGTGGCCGCTCTTCATGTCGCCCCGGCGCTTCGCGACGGCGTCCCCCTCGATCGGCGGCCCGGCGAAGGCGTCCCCCTCGGCGTGCCAGTCCTTCAGCGAGCCGTCCTCGAACCCGAGGTTGAGCGGGACGCCCTTGGAGTCGGTCGGGACCACGCCCACGTCGGCCCCGGGCGAGAACGAAGCCAGGGCGGCCAGCGCCGCGACGGTCGAGAGCCAGCGTCTCATGATGCTTCACCGCTTCTTCGGAGGGAGGACGGCCGACGGTCGGACCCACGGGGAGGGATTCGAGCATACCAGCCCCGGCCGGCCAGGCAAGCGCCCGGCCTCTCCGTTCGTCGGAGGCACGACCGGGATGGGTTCGTTACGCGGGGCTTCGGGTTCGTCTCGCGACGTCCGGCGTCCCTTCGGGCCGGCTCGCCCTTGCGGGTGGCCCGCCCCGGGGCGATGATTTCCGGGGACGCCCCGCCATATCCCAGGAGCCCCGCCGTGCCGACAGGCTTCCGCCCTCCTCTCGCCCTGATCTTGCTAGTCGGGGCCTCACTCCCCGCGATCGGCGACGACGCCCCTCCGGCGCCCGGCGCCCTCAAGGCCCCGCCGGCCGACGAGTTCGTGGTGATCCCGCTCCGGGTCCATATCCTCTCGTCGGGCGACCTCAAGGACGTCGATTGCGCCCTGACCGACGCCGACATCGCGCGGGTCCTGGGCAAGGCCAACGGGATCTGGCACCAGGCCGGGGTCCACTGGGGGCTGGAGTCGCTGGTCCGCGAGCCGGCCGCTCGGCAGGGGCGGTTCAAGGCGGCGATGGACGCCGGGCCGGCGGACAAGCTCGGCGTCTTCCGGCTCCTGATCCCCGAGGATTCCCGGTCGGACGAGGGGGTGGACGTCTATTACATCCACAAGTTCTCGGTGAACGGCGTCTACCTCGGCAATCGCGTGGCGTTCGTCCAGGAGACGGCGCAACTCCGGCCCGTCCCCGGCGGGATCGACGAGCCGCTCCCCCGCGTCACCGCCCACGAGCTGGGGCATTCGCTCGGGCTCCCGCATCGCCAGGACGTCACGAACCTGCTCGCCTCGGGCACCACCGGCACGACCCTGAACGAGGCCGAGGTCGCCCGGGCCCGCGACCGGGCCCGCGCCATGCCCGGGTCGCTGCCCGTGCCCCACCTCCGCAAGAAGGCCGAGGAGGCCGTCGTGAGGGGCGACCACCCCGAAGCCCGCCGCCTCCGGACCTGGCTGGCCGAGATCCCCGGCGAGGGGGCCGCCGACGCCCGCAAGCGGCTCGATGCCCTCCTCCCCGAGGCCGAGAAGCCGGGCGAGCCGAAACCGGGCTCGCCCTGAAAGGTCGGTCGCCTCGTGGTGGCCGGTGTTGGACCCGAGGAGCATCCGGGCCAGCCCGTCGCCCGCGTTCATTCTCCGGCGAGCGGTCGAACCACCGGGGGATCTCGCCGACGTCCCCCCGTTTCAGCGACCCGATCCGATACCGCCCGCGCGGGCCGAACATCCCCCATTTCCGAGGCCGATCGAGAATGAAACAGCCCTGCCCTCGACGCTAGACGACGAACATGATAGAATCCTGCTGAGATGCGAGATCGCCAATGCAAGGCGTCCGTCCGCCGATCCCTTCCCCGGTCGCGGTGAATTTCGGGGTCGTGGGTAGGTCGTATCCCGCCGCCCATCATCAAGCCATCGTCGGGGCGGATCTCGGCCGACAACGGGATTTGTCCCCGATTTGCATCAAATCCTGGTCCGATCCCGTCGCCGCTCCGGCATGGGCCGATTGTGCCTTGTCTCGGAGGATCGGAACCCATAGTATTCGTGCGAGAATTTGTCTCACCAGGGAAGCGACCGGTTTTGGTAATGACGTAGGAGGACGAGATGAATTGGCGCCTCTTGAATTTGATCGCCTTTCTGTCCCTCTTGGCTGCATTTCCCGGGCGTGGGCGGGCCGCGGACCCCGTTAACGCCACCCCCGAACGCGACCTGGTGAGGATCGAGCGTGAGTGGGGCGAGGCCCTCGTGCGTCACGACGCCGCCACGCTGAGCCGCATCCTGGCCGACGAGTACGTCCTGACCACCCCCTTCGGCCAGGTCGTCACCAAGGCGCAACTCGTGGAGAGCCTGCAAATTCCGCGCGAAGACTCGTTCGTCCTCAAGGCGATCGAGCAGGAGGATTTCTCGGCCCGCCTCTACGGCGACACGGCGGTCGTCTACTCGCGGATGAAGCTCAAGGGGACCGCGGCGGGCAAGGAAGTCGTCTCCCCGTTCCGCCACACCGACGTCTTCGTCAAGAAAGACGGCCGCTGGCGGTGCGTGGCCAGGCAGGCCACCCTGATCGCCGACCCGGTCGCCCCGGCGGATGAAGTCGCGGGCCGGCGGAGCTGAGCCCGGCCGATCGTTCGAGGATTTTCCCAGCACGGCTGTGCTCATCCCCCGGGCTCTTCGCCCGCGAGATGAGCACAGCCGATCCCGTCAGGACGGCTCACGACTTGTAGGCGAAATTGTCCGAGTCGCCGGGCTGCGGGGTCACGTTGGTCGGCCTGGGGAATCCGAAGAGGCCCCGCCGGGCGGGCGTCGGGACGGCATAGATGCGCGTCGGCCTGGAGGCGGGATAGTAGTAGTAGACCCCCTGTGGGGGCTTCACATAGCCCTCTCCCGGGTAGTAATAGTAACCCCCCGGCTGGCCGGCGTTGGTGTAGGCCGGATAGTAGTAATAGCCGGGCGTCGGGCTGGCGGGCGGCCGGGCCGGCTCGACGTAGTACATGCTCGACGAGCTGACGGCACCCGGGGCCGGGTAGTAGTAGTACGTTCCCTGGGGCGGCTGCGGGACCTGGGCCGGGGCCGGTGTGGTCCCCAGTCCGAGGACCATCGCGGCGGCGACCAGGGACGTCGAAACGAGAGACCTGCGTAGAGTCCGTCTCATGGGTTCCTCCTTCGGGGGAAGGATGAGGAACGCCGATCGAGATGTGACGGCGCAACGGCTACCGGAGCCGGTTGCAAGCTGGACCGTTCTCGACCTCGAACCGCCTCGCATCGACCGGATCAGCCCCCATCTCGGGAGGGACAAGTCCAGTGTGACCTGATATGGTAGATACGTTGTAACACACGTATCGGCCGGAAGACAAATAATATCCTCTGGACGATCGCGGATTTCGTCCGAGGCCGTCGGGCACTTCGGCCCGGGTTTGGCGACTTCGGAGGGTGTGGTCATGTGGCCGCCTCCAGATCCCGTGGCGCAAGGACGCCACGACGCCTCGGGTGTGCGGCAGCCGTTACCGCGGGTCGATGGGAGTCGGGATGCGAGGCATCCCGGCGGTCCGGTCATCGGACCAGAAGGGCGCGAGCACAAGCCCCGCCCGCGCGATGATCCGCGCGGCGGGGCCATCTTGACCGCCCGTCGATCGCCCGTCATGAGCGAATGATGTCCCGATTCTACGCCGACGACCGGACGGGTCAAGATCCCGGCCCCCGACCCTTCTCGGGTCGAGGATCTGCGGGGCGTCTTTCCCCGCCCCGCCCCGCCCCGCCGGGCTGACCGGCCGTCCCGATCGGTCGTCGGCCACGGCTCAGAAGAAGAGCTGGAACCGGAGCCAGAGCAGGTCGGTCGCGCGGATCGTGTTGGTCTGCCCCCGGACGTTGGACCCGTTGTAGACCGGCGAGCCGAAGCCGGCGTGCTGCCAGTCGAGGTAGACCTTGGTGTACTGGTTGAGGTACCAGTTCAGGCCGGTGTCCACGGCATAGGCGCGATCGGACCAGAGGCTGGGGTCGGCCAGGCCGGCGGAGAAGACCTGGCTTCCCAGGTTGAGGGTACTGATCCGGGAGTGGACCTCGATGGCCCCGAGGCCGGTCAACTTGCCGTTCTCGAAGGCGAAGTTGCGGAGCGGCTTGATGTCGACCCGGCGGGAGATCTCCTCGCCGGTCAGGAAGTAGTAAGCCTGGACGAAGAACCCTTCCGTCGGGACCATGGTCTTCGAGGTGTGGCCGCTCAGGGCGTAGTCCTGGAACCCGCCGTCGTACTGGGCGAGGAGGTTGAAGCTCTTGTAGTACCAGGCCAGCCAGGCCGACCAGTGGGCCCGGGCCCCGTACTCGATGACGTTGTTGTTGAACGCCAGCCAGGAGGGCGAGAGGGAGTTGACCACGGGGTTGCTCGACTGGGCGGTCTCGTCGTTCGCGGTGTGGAGGGAACTCGGCTGGACCGGGTTGTTCTCGCTGCCGAAGTCGAACTCGCTGCCGACGTTGAAGTATTTCAGGCCCGGCAGCGACTCCGTCTTCTGGAACGGCCGGACGTTGAAGAACGCGTAGAGATCCTTGTCGTTGTTGTAGTCCGGGAACGACCGCCTCGGGCCGTTGAAGACGCCGACGGCCCACTCGGCCCGCTTGTCCAGGATCTGGCCGAGGAACATGAACCCGTTCTCGCGGTTGCCGGAGAGGTTGCCCGTGTAGAGCGAGCGTTCCGGGGCGATCAGGTCACCTTCGGCGATCTGGTAATACTCATAGGAGGTGGGGGTCTTGTACCGACCGGCCCGGAACTTGATCCGGGGGTCGTAGTTGAAGTCGATGAACGCGTCGAGGAGGTCGATGCTACCGTAGCCCCGGTTGACCACGGTGTAGAACTCGATGTTCTTGGTCGCCCGGCCGGTGAAGTACCACCGTTGGCGAGGGATGAAGAATTGGCTCTTGAGCGGGCTGGAGCCGCCGACGCCGGGGAAGTTCCGCATCTCGGCCTGGGTCAGGTCGTGGAAGATGAGCTGGAACTCATCGTCTTCGGACGTCCAACGGAGGCCGTTGCTGAGCGTCGTGTTGATCTTCCGGGGCTTCTCTTCCTCGCGGACCCGGCCGATGGTGCCCTGACCCCCTCGGGCCCGATTGCCCGTGACGTTGCCCTCGGACCGTCCCGACGCGCGATCGGCCGTCGTCGGCTCGGCGCGGCCGCCCTCGCCGCTGGTCCCGAGCGACCCCCGGCCGATGGTCCCCTGGTCTCCCCCCGCCTTCTTCTCGTCCTCGGGCACGGCCTCGGCGACCCGGGCGGACGCCTCGTCGGCCTTCTTGTTGAGGCCCTCGACCTTGTTCGAGAGCGCGTCGACCTGCTCCAGGAGCCGCCGGTTGACCTCCTCCATCCTCAGGAGCCGCTCCTCCAGGAGCATCTCCCGGCTCGGCGTCGCCGGGGCCGGGGCCGGGGCCGGGGTCGTTGGGGCCGGTGGCGGCGACGGGTCCGGAGCGGGCAGGGGCGGAAGGGCCGACGACGGAGGCTCTTCCGCGAGCGCCATCCCGGGCCGAACGCCCGGCGCACAGGCCAGGCAGACGACGCCGATCAAGATCGGAAAGAACGAGCCCCGAAGATTGAATTCCATCTTCAATCGCCCCGAAACGGCTACCATGTCAGGATTTCAGTCGGACAAACGGCGGCGAGGGTGTTGTCGTCGGAGAGAGACGTCGACATGGCGTACAACAATCATCGGCCGCGAGACCGACAACCTGTAACGATTGCGCGGAATTTTCGGCGGCAATCCTCCCGGATGCCGGGGTCGGGCCCGCGAGGCCGATCAGGGCCCGGGGGCCGTAGTGGTCGACCTGGTGGAGGTCCCTGGTGGCGTCGATCTTGCTCGGCGGGCGGATCTCCCCCCGGGCGTGGTTGCCGCCGTCTCCGCCGTGCCCGCCGCCGCGAGGGCGGCCGTACTCGGGGCTCTCGCAGCCCGAGCACGCCAGGCGGACCAGGAGGCCGATCGCCATCGAGGCGGCTTTCCGGATCATATCGGCCCCCATCTCGCCCAGCGGCAGCGGACCCGGGCATCCCGACCACCGCGAACCGGAGCGCGTAGCCGGCCACCAGGACCATCGCCGGCAGGCCCCACCTCGCCCATCTCGCGTGCATCCTCGCCGGGTCGTGCCACCGGCCCATCCCGAGCCGCCGGTCCTCGGCCAGGACGCCGACGAACGACACGAAGCTGAACGCGCCGAAGGCCGACAGGCCCCACGAGCCCGCCGACATCGGCGACCACCACTTGAACATCGGCCGGAAGGTCTCCGACCGGATCAGCATGTGCCAGAACCGCTCGGGCCGGCCCAGGTCGACCACCAGCAGGAGCCCGCAGGCGTTGACCAGCGGGAAGGCCAGGTACTCCGCCACCCGGGCGGCCCGGCGGTCGCGCTCCTCGCCGAACAGGCCGATCATCGTGGCCACGGCGTAGGCCCCGGCCGCGATCCCGCCGAGGTAGAAGTACCAGATGATGTACTGGCCCCAGTCGGGGGCGGCGACGAAGGGGTCGAGCCCGCCCATGTCAGGCCGCCTCCGGCTTCGGGCCTTCGGAATCGGCCACGGCCTTCCTGCGCCGGCCGAACGCCGCGAAGACGCCGACGGCCATCGCCAGGCCCGCCGCGATGCTCTTGATCGACGACGGCCAGAGCCCCCGGCTGGGCACCTGGGGCGCCGTCTCCGTCGGCAGGCCGTAGACCTCCGGCTTGTTCTGGAGCCGGTCGTGGCAAAACGTGATTATCTTGGCGATGTGTTTTTCGCGCTGACGTGGATCACGCCGAACGGGCAGGCGGAGATGCAGTCGCGGCAGCCGTTGCAGGCCGGCTCCTGGATGTAGACCGAGTCGAACTCGGTCCTGACGACCGCGCGGGTGGGGCAGACCTCCAGCCAGGGGGCGTTGACGCAGTGCTTGCAGATGTCGGACATCATCAGCCAGCGGGCCTGGCCGGTCCGGTCCTCGCTGAACTGCTCGATGAACTTGACGTGCCGCCAGTCGACGTCGGAGAGGCTCCGGGTGTTGTCGTAGCTGTGGCCGGACAGCTCGACGTGGCCGTCGTCGCGGGCCGGCAGGGCGTTCCACTGGTGGCAGGCCACCTCGCACGCCTTGCCGCCGATGCAGACCGTGGTGTCGGTGAAGAACCCGACCGCCTGGGCCATCGCCCACCCCCCTTCCCGGCCGTTCGATGGGCCCTCCCGTTATACAACTCGGACCCAACCCGTGCCGACGTCAAGGGCCGGCCTTCGGCCCGGCCTCCGGCTCGATCCAGAGCAAGATCCCCTCGGTCGGGCCGTTGGGGGTGCTGCTCGTATATCCGCCGTTCCCCTCCGGGGTCTTCTTGGAGAACCGGCGGCGGAACAGCACCACCGGCCCGTCGGCCGGGAACTGCGTGCTGATGGAATGCTCGCCCCCGCCGGTCGAGCCGGAATGGTCATCCCATCCCCTGGGCTCGTCCACCGCGAGCAACTCGGCCCCGTCGGAGGTGACGACGACCCGCGAGCCAGGATCGACCTCCGTCTCATCCAGCGCCAGGCGATGCCGGCCGGCACCGATGGCGGCGCTCTTCACGACAGGGGCGAACCCATGATTGTCGACCTCGCGGGTGGCGAGGCACACGCGATACCGGCCGGGCGGCAGGTAGAGCTCCCATTTGTTCTCGTCGTACCAGAGCTCGTCCATCTTCACGACGGCGATCCGGGACGGGTCGGCGACTTCCAGCTCCCTGGCCAGGGGGTGCAAGGTCGCGATCCGCTTCTCCAGCGTCGCGATGTCCCGGCGGTCGTTGAAGTGGGTGATCCAGACGGCGCAGGCGATCACCAGCAGGAATAAGGTCCGCAGGCCGACCTGCCACCGCCCCCGCGAGGTCCGGAGGAGGGCGGACTCGGTGGCCGAGGGTCCAGTTGTCGTGTCCGAGGTGTCCGACACGGTCTCATCGCTCCCGTCCGGGCCGGTCATGGTTTGGACTTCTTCTCGGGGTCGAGCCCGATCTCGAAGAATGTGGGCACGTGCTTCTCCCGGTCGTAGGGCGGGAGCGTCTTCCGGGCCTCGGATTGCATGTCGTCGGGCATCGTCAATTTCAGGAGGGCCGTCGGCCGGTCCGCGTCGAGCGTCACAAGGCCGCCGGCCCCCAGTTGCTCGACGCGGAGCCTGTCCCAGCGGCCGCGCACGATCTCGGCCAGCGCCTTATCGCCGAGGCTCATCCGACTGCTCCCGCCCTGGAACTGGGTGTAGACCTGGATGGGCCCGTCCTTGTCCTCGCGGAAGCGGACCCGGAAGATGAAGTCGCGGGCGTCCGAGGACCAGCCCGACATGGTCCCGCCCGAATTGCTCTTCAAGAGCTGCTTGTAACCGGGCGGCGTGTAGATCCGCCAGGCGAAAGACATCGGGTCGTCGGTCTTCATGGCCTGCAAGTAGACCCGGGAAGGGTCGGCGACCGCGAGGTCCCCCACCTTCCGCGACAGGCGATCGTACGACTCCCAGAGTCGGGCCCGCTCCCGGGCCGACCGCCAGGCCAGGGCGCCGCCGATCAGGATGGCCAGGAGCAGCAGGAGGTCGAAAACTCGGGGCTTCACGGTGGATAGACCTTGCGGATGAAAAGGCGGGAACGTCGCGAGGCGTGGGACCGTCCGGCTCGATCCCAGAACACGAACCCAGCACGTTCTCCCCAAAAACTCGAACCCAACGCGGGCTTTGCACGGATTCTCTCGCCGCCGAGACGATTTATGGATGTCTGGTGGAGATAGAAGATCTGGGATATCAAATCTGGGATCTCTAATTTTCCCGTCCTCCCAATCGTCCCATAAACTATCTCGGTGACAAGCAATTGTGTGCAAGGCCCCCAACGCGCCCGATCCCCGAATTCAAACCCAACGATCGGCGGGGCGGGACCCGGGGCGAGATCGACGCCCCGCCGGGATAGTATCGCGAAATCCGAGGCCGCGCTATCACACTCTTCGCCGGCCCATCGACAAAATTGGATCGGCCGATGCTCCTCGATTCGCGATGGCGGGCGGGCCGCCGTCCCGGTCTAATGGCCGGGTCGAGGTCGGCTCGACGATTTCCGGAGGTGCGGAGGGTCGGACATGACGGGGCGACGGCGATCGGCGATCCTGGCGGGCGTGATGCTGGCGGCCTTCACGGCCGGGGTCTGTTCGACCCCCGCGCAGGGGCCGGCGCAGGCCCAGCCGAACCCGGGGCGGTTCGAGTTCCTGGTCGTCGAGAGCTTCGACGCCCGCTACCTCGGCGACACCCCGGGGCATCTGGGCCGCGCCAGCCTGGGGAGGAAATCGCCCCGGATGGCCCTGGGCGACCCGGTCTATCGCCAGTCGACCCGGGTCGGCAAGGTGTCACACCTGAACTGGAACGAGGCGAACGAGAGCCTGGAGGTCGAGTTCGACCCGGATAAGGACCAGAGGGTCGCCATCGGCGACGCGGTCTGGGTCGAGCTGGGCAAGGCACCCTGATAGGCCCGATCAGGGCAGGATGCGCAGGCCGACGGCGGTGTTCAGGCCGAGCATGCTCCGGCGGTGGCGGACGAGGAGGTCTCGGTAAGAGCGGACCACGTCGTTGTACTCGCGCTGGGCGTTGAGGTACTCGACGACCCGGGAGCCGCCCCGGCTGAAGAGCTGGACGGCGTCCTCGCGGACCCGGGCCGCCTTGGGGAGGATGTCGCGCTCGATCCGGGCGACGGCCGAGCGGGTAACGGCGTACTCGCGCTCGGCCTGCTCGACCTCGGTCATCACCCGACGTTCCAGCGCGGCCACCTCGGTCCTCGACTGGGCCACGTTGATCCCCGCCCGCTGGATGTTCCCCTGGTTCCGGTTGTAGACCGGCATTGGCACCGACACCCCCAGCGCCCACGAATGGGCGCTCTTGAGCCCCATCGGCGAGTTGTCCTGGAACGTATAGGGTTGATACAGGACGTAGACGTCCGAGTATCGCTCGGCCTTCGCGAGCCGGACGTCGGCCTCGGCCCTCCGGACGCCCAGGCGGTAGGCGATCAGGTCCGGCCGATGGGCCAGGGCCAGGTTGATCAGCTCCTCGATCGGCGGCGGGGGGGGGGCGGTGTCGCGGACGGTCCCCCGGAGCCGAAGGTTGAGGCCCTCCGACGGCGGCAGGTTGATCAGCAGGGCCAGGGATCGCCGGGCGTGGCGGAGCGACTCCTCGGCGTCTTCCAGGCCGATCAGCGCCGAGTCGCGCTGGATGGCGATCCGGTCGACGTCGTCCTGGCCCATCAGGCCCCGCCGCCGGAGCCGTCTCGTCACCTCCTCGACCTTCGCGAGCCCCTCGACGCCCGCCCGGAGGTAGCGGACCGAGTCGGAGGCCGAGACGACCTCGCCGAAGGCGTTGCCCAGGTTGTCGATCCCGATCCGGACGGCGTCCTGATACTGGGCCTCCAGCACCTTCTCGGCGGCGACGGCCGAGGCGGTCCGGGCCTTGCGCTTGCCGGAGAGGTCGAAGGGGTGGGAGATGTTGACGTCGTACTGCGTCTGCCCGCCTGGCCTGGCCCGGGAGAAAGCCCCATAGGGGATGAGCTGGGAGTCGAGGTAGAGGATGGGGTTGGCCCGGAGGCCGGCGGTCAGGACGTCGGCGCGGGCCTGGGGGATCTCGTAGGCGCGGGCCTTGAGCTCGAGGTTGCAGCGGACCAGGCGCTCGATGGCCTGGTCGAAGGTCAGGCCGTCGGGCGGGCCCTCCACCTCGGCCCCGGCCGGCACGCCCAGCGGGCCGAACAGCGGGACCGACGACCCCCGCTCGATCGAAGGGGCGGCGAGCCCCGGCGTCGAGGGCGGCCCGAACGAGGTCCCGGGCTGGCTGACCGACGTCGGGACCCGAGGGGCCGAGACGCCGCTCGGCCCGCCGATCAGGGTCTCGTCCGGCCCCGGTCCCCGGCCCGACGCCCCTCCCGACCCCGGCGAGAAGCCGAAGCCCGTCGAGGGGCTGGACCGCGTCGGCAGCGGGTCGGGCAGGGTCGGCCCCTGCGCCAGGGCGAGCCCCGGCCCCATCGCCAGGGCCGAGCCGACCCACCAGGATGCCGCGATCGATCGACGCATGCCGGGCTCCGTCCCGCCGCCGTCCCCCGATCCTCGGGATCTCGGCCCATCCCCTAACAGATCGGCCGGGCGGCCCGACCGTCATAACCCCAAATGGGGCCGGACTCGGATGTCGACCTCGCGACCCTTTTGGAGTGCGGGACCTTGCTCCCGCACTCCATAAGGACTCCGGCCCGAGGCCGGCGCCCGGCCGTCGCGAGGATGCCCGCCCGCCGGTAAGATGGCCAACCGATCGGTCGCGCCCCGGGTGCTCGCGGAGGGGCTGGCGATGGTCCCCATCTCGGGGCGAATCCGAGGCGTCATCGGTCTCATGGCCGCGGTCCTGGTCCCGAGCGCGGCCCCGGGCGACGAGCCTCGCCGGCCGATCGCCGAGGTCGACCTGCTCCGGTTCGCCCGGGCGGCCGACCCGCGGGTCTCGCCCGACGGCTCGCTCGTGGCGTTCGTCCGGTCGACCGTCGACCGCGACAGGGACGACTACGAGACCTCGATCTGGGCCGTCCCGACCTCCGGCGCGAGGACCCGGAATCAGACCCGCTCCAACGCCCCGGAGGCTTGAAGCCGCGCGATCGGCCCGTCATGATGACGACCGCCGGTCCGGCCTGATTCCTCTCCACCCCTTGAAGGGCGATCCGCCGATGAGCTTCCTGAATTCACGCCGAATCCTCGCCGCGTCCCTGGCCGCCTTGTTCGCGGGCGTCCTGCTGCCGGGGGCCGAGGCGGCCGAGCCTCAACTGGCCCATGCGGTCTTCTTCACGCTCAACGACCGGTCGCCGAGGTCGCGCGAGGCGTTCGTGGCGACCTGCGAGAAGTACCTTTCCGGCCACAAGGGCGGGGTGTCGTTCTCGGTCGGCACGATCGCCGAGGATAT
>JAJYDH010000108.1 GCA_021777685.1 Planctomycetota bacterium
CTGATGTACCAGATCCAGCGGTTCCACGGCTTTCTCTGGGCCTCCGGCGGCTGCTACAGCGACTTCTTGATCCACAACATCGACGAATGCTGCTGGATGAAGAACGAGTGGCCGACCAAGGCCGCCGGCACCGGCGCCCGGACCTACCGCGACAACTACATCGACCAGAACTTCGACACCTACTCGGTCGAATACTCCTTCGACGACGGCGCCAAGCTGATGCTCGAAGGCCGGAACATCCCCGGCTGCAAGCAGGAGTTCGCCAGCTTCGTCCAGGGGACCAAGGGCTCGGCGGTGATCTCGCAGAGCGGCCACACCCCCTCCCACAGCCGGATCTTCAAGGGCCAGAAGATGACCAAGAGCGAGGTCGTCTGGGCCGGCCCGAAGGAGGAGAAGAACCCCTACCAGCTCGAATGGGACGACCTGGTCGCCGCGATCCGCGAGGACAAGCCCTACAACGAGGTCAAGCGGGGCGCCGAGGCCAGCCTCGTCACCTCGATGGGCCGGATGGCCGCCCACACCGGCCAGGTCATCACCTTCGACGACATGCTCGCCTGCAACCACGAGTTCGCCCCGACCGTCGACAAGCTCGTCATCGACGGCCCCTCGCCGCTCCAGGTCGACCCCAAGTCCGGCCACTACCCCTGGCCCGAGCCGGGCATCAAGGTCGACCGGGAGTTCTGAGCGAGATCGGATCGGGACGGCCCCGGCGGATCGTCCGCCGGGGCCGTCTCCTGCGCCGGATGGTGATATTCCGCTCGTCGGACCGCGGGGTGCCGGGGGTCGGGTTGCTCCGGCCGTTCGCCGGGCGGCCCGGGGCCCCGGTCGATCCCGGCCGCTCGGCGACGACGGCCGGGCGGATGCCGGCGGCCTCTCGGTGCTCGCGGAGGGCTCCCATGAGCCGCGCGGGGGTGGGGGTCGGGGCGAGTTTGCGTCCCCAGTATAATGCGCCGGACGCCCGATGCCTTCGGGCCCGCGACCGGAAGCCCGTCCCGACCCGACGAAGGAGACGACACGGATGCCGACGCCCGAGCAGACCATCGCCGAGGAGGCGGCCCGAGCCGGCGGCGCCATCGCCGCCCGATACTTCCGCGACGGCGTGACCATGCGCAACAAGGACGTCGCCAACCTCGTCTCCGACGCCGACGTCGAGGCCGAGCACGCCATCGCCGCCGTCATCAAGCGGGCCTTCCCCTCGCACGCGATCCTCGGCGAGGAGGCCCATCAGGGGGACGCCACCGCCGAGCACCTCTGGGTCGTCGACCCGATCGACGGCACGAACAACTTCGCCCACAAGATCCCCCACTTCGCCGTCTCGGTCGCCTATTACCACGCCGGCGAGGCCCAGTGCGGCGTCGTCTTCAACCCGGTCCGCGAGGAGTGGCACACCGCCGCGAAGGGGCAGGGGGCCTTCCACGACGGCCGGCAGGTCTCCGTCGACGAGGCCACCCGGCTCGACGAGGTCCTCGTCGGCGTCGGGTTCTACTACGACCGGGGGGCGATGATGGAGACGACCCTGGAGGCCGTCGGCGACCTCAAGCGCCGTCAGATCCACGGCATCCGCCGGTTCGGCACCGCCTCGCTCGACCTCTGCATGGTCGGCCTCGGCCGGTTCGGGGCCTATTTCGAGTACGAGCTTTCCCCCTGGGACTTCGCCGCAGGCCGGCTGTTCGTCGAGGAGGCCGGCGGACGAGTCACCGACGCCCGAGGCGGGCCGCTCCCGCTGGGCAAGTCGAGCATCCTCGCCTCCAACGGGGCCCTCCACGACGCGATGCTCGAGATCGTCCGCGCCCGACACCCAGGATGAGCGATCAGCGGTCAGCGGTCAGCGGTCAGCGGTCAGCGGTCAGCGGTCAGCGGTCAGCGGTCAGCGGTCAGCGGTCAGGAAAGCCTGATTCACCATCGCAGGACGGGTGGCATGACGATCACATTTCTTCTCCGGCTGACCGCTGACCGCTGACCGCTGAAAGCTCCGACCCCAGGCACGCGACACCGACCGGAAAGAGCGGCGGGCGGATGGACCCTCGGGGCCAACCATAGAGGAACCCGGCGGCCGCGCCGCAGATCCGGCCCTGACAGGGGCCCATCCCGCAACGGGTCTGGAGCTTGGCGTCGACCCACGAGGTCCGGCCGGCCAGGGCGCCGGCCGTGACGTCCTCGCACCGGCAGACGATCGTGTCGGGACGGGCCAGGTACTTCAATTCGTCGCGGAGGGCGAACGTCCGCCCGAGCGACCGGGCGAACCGCCCGGCGCGGTCGCGGGCCCGGAACAGCGACCGGGCCTCGTCGCCCTTCCCGGCCGCGGCGAGCCCGGCGACCTGCCCTTCGAGCAGGGCCGCTTCCAGCCCGCCGATCCCGGCCGATTCCCCCGCGCAGTAGACCTCCGGCACGGTCGTCCGCTCCCAATCGTCCACGACCGAGGCGCCGTCCCGGGTCTCACAGCCGAGGATCGTCGGCAATTCCAGGTTCGGGACCAGGCCGAAGCCGCAGGCCAGGTAGTCGCAGTTGACCGACCAGGTCGACCGGCCGTCGGTGAGCCGGACCGAGCGGACCGTGTCGTCTCCCAGGGCCTCGACCGGCCAGCAGCCGGCCCGATAGGGGACGCCGCCGAGGTCGAGCCGCAGGCGGAGGGCCTGGCGGAGCCGGGCCGGCTCGGACCAGAGCCCCAGGCCGAACCGGACGAGCCGGCCCATCGGGGCCTGCTCGGCGATCGCGCGGACGACGGCCCCTTTCTTCTTGAGCAACGCCCCGACCGCCAGCAAGAGCGGCCCCGAGCCGGCCACAACCACCGACTTCCCCTCGATCGGCAGGCCCGACTTCACCAGAGCCTGGAGCCCGCCCGCCCCCACGACGTTCGGCAAAGTCCAGCCCGGGAACGGCAAGAACAGCTCGCGGGCGCCGGTCGCCAGGACCAGCGCCCGGTAGCGCAACTCGACCGCCCGCCCGCCCGACTCGGCGAGCAGGGCGTTCGGCCCCGCCGGTCCGACGACCCTCGTGCCCGGTAGGGCCTCGAAATCGGCCTCGCGGACCTTCCGGAACCAGGAGGCGGCCTCGGGGTTGCCCGGCTTCGGACGCTCCCCTCGCCAGATCTGCCCGCCGAGGTCGGGGTTGTCGTCGACCAGGCCGACCTTCCGGCCCTCGCCCGAGGCGCGGACCGTCGCCGCCAGCCCCGCCGGCCCGGCCCCGACGACCAGGACGTCGAACGATCGGCTCCCCTCCGGCTCAAACGGCATCGGTCCGGACCTCCATCCCGGCCCGGCAGGGGAGCTGGCAACTGATCCGTTGGGGGAGGCCGTCGACGGTCAACCGGCACTCGAAGCAGATCCCCATCCCGCAGAGCGGGCCCCGGAGCCGGCCCGTCACCGACCGCCGGAAGCCGGGCCCCCGGGCGATCAGGACCGCAACGGCGACCGAGGTCCCCGGCGGGACTCGGACGGGATGGCCGTCGATGGTCAGGGAGATGGTGTCGTCGGGCATCGGGCGGCGAATCCGGATGAAGAGGATCTCAAATTTGAGATCTCAGATTTGAATTCAACGATCCGAGATCAATGATGGACCCTCGCCGATTCCAGGAACCGCGAAGGCGAGTACGGCGAGGCCGGAATCCTCGGCTCCCGGCCGAGGATCAGGTCGGCGACCAGCTCGGCGGTCCCGAGCGAGGTGGTGATCCCCAGCCCTTCGTGCCCGGCGGCCAGGTAGAGCCTCGGCTCCTCGGGGTGGGGGCCGATGATCGGCAGCGAGTCGGGCGTCGCGGCCCGGAACCCGGTCCACGCGCGGAGGGCCGAGAGCCTGGCCAGGCCCGGCATGTAAAGGAGGGCCCGGTCGACCATCCGGCGGACCATCGCCGGCTCGACCGTCGGGTCTTCGACGTCGAATTGCCGGGACGAGCCGATCAGGAGCTGGCCGGTCGCCCGGGGCTGGACGTTGAAGGCGACGGAGGAGGCGTCGGACCCGTGGGCGCTCTTGAGATAGCCCAATTCCAAAAGCTGGTGCGTGACGAACCCGGGATGGCGGTCGGTGATGACCAGGTGCCCCTTCCTCGGGCGGATCGCCAGGCCGGGCGTGAGCCGGGCCGCCATTGCGCCCGAGGCGTTGACGACGAGGTCGGCCCCGACCTCCGAGCCGTCGACCAGACGGACCCAACCGCCGCCGAGGGCGACGACCGGGGCGTCGAGCCGGGCCTTTGCGCCGAGTCTGACGGCCTGCTCGATCAGCCAGGCCGCCGCGACCGGCGGGTAGACGACCGAGTCGCCGGGGACCCGGAGGCCGCCGGGCAGGCCGGGGCGGAGGTTGGGTTCGAGTTGCGCGAGCTTCCGGCCGTCCAGGGCCTCGGCCTCGACCCCCCGGTCGGCGTAGAACCGGGCCTTCTTGTCGACCTCGGCCATCTCCTCGTCGTCGGACGCGACCCAGATGGTCCCGCAGCGGGCGGGCTCGACCCCTTTCGGCAGTTCCGAGACCAGTCCGTCCCAGAGGGCCTGCGAGTACCGGCAGAGGGCGAACTGGGCCTCGGAGTCGTCCATCGCGACGACGTGCCCCATGCCGGCGGCGGTCGCGCCGGAGCCGATCGGCCGGTCGTCGAGGACGACGACCTCGAACCCCTCGCGGGCGAGCGCCCGGGCGCAGGCGGCGCCGACGATCCCGGCCCCGACGATCGCGACCTTGCCGCTCATCCTCGGATGCCCATCCGGAACGGGTCGCCTTCCTGGAGGATCAGGGTCGCCTCGGCGTTGACGAAGGCCGAGCCCTTGATGTGGGGGATGGTCCAGCTCCCCTCGTAGGTCACGGACCCCTCGAAGACGCTGCCGATGAGGCTCTCCTGCCGCCAGACCTGGCCTTCCTGGAGCTTGCCGTCGGCGGCCAGGCAGGCGAGCTTGGCGCTGGTGCCGGTCCCGCAGGGGGATCGGTCGTACGCCTTGCCGGGGCAGAGGACGAAGTTCTTGCTGTCGGCGACCTTCGAGGGTCCGAACAGCTCGATGTGGTCGATCTCGCCGCCGTTCTCGCCGGTGATGCCCTGGCGTTCGAGACCCTGGCGGACCTTCACCGTGAAGTCGGTCAGGCGTTCTAGGTTAGACAGTGCGATCTCAAGGATATCGGGATATTTGACCAGGAAGAACCAGTTGCCGCCCCACGCGATGTCCCCCTTGACCTGATACGGGCCGATCCCTTCGACGTCGACCGCGACGTCCTTGGCGTACCGGTAGCTCGGGACGTTCTTGATCGTCACCTCGTTGGGACCGTGCAGGGTCGCCTCGACGACGCCGACCGGCGTCTCGACCCGGTGCGTGCCGACGTCGACCCGGCCGAGGTGGGCCAGGGTGACGAGCAGGCCGATGGTCCCGTGGCCGCACATGTTGAGCACGCCCACGTTGTTGAAGAAGATCACGCCGGCGGAGCAACTCGGGTCGGTCGGCTCGCAGAGCAGGGCCCCGACCATCGCGTCGGAGCCCCTCGGCTCGTTGCAGACGGCCGAGCGGAAGTCGTCGTAGTGGTCGCGGAAGATCGCCCGACGCGAGGCCAGGTCGCCCCGGCCCAGGTCCGGCCCGCCCGAGACGACCACGCGGGTCGGCTCCCCCCCGGTGTGGGAGTCGACGACCTGGACCCTCGTGCCGTTGAATTGCGGGTAGTCCATCAGGGCGCGCTCGACATCTCGACCTTCGGCCGGCTCGCGATCGCCTTGCGGATCACCCCGAGGATCTGCTCGCGCTCGGCCCCTTCCAGCGTCAGGCGGGGCGCCCGGACGGTCTCGGTGCCGTAGCCGCACTCGGCGTTGGCGAGCTTGATGTACTGGACGAGCTTGGGGTGGGTGTCGAGGTGGAGCAGGGGGGTGTACCAGCGGTAGACCTCGCGGGCCTCCTCGAACCGGCCGGCGGCGGCCAGGTCCCAGAGCAGCCGGTTCTCGCGAGGGAAGGCGTTGACCAGGCCGGAGACCCAGCCGGTCGCGCCCAGGATGATGCTCTCCAGGACCAGGTCGTCGACGCCGCAGAACAACAGGTAGCGGTCGCCCACGGCGTTCCGGAGGTCGGTGATCCGCCGGGGGTCCTCGGAGGATTCCTTGATCGCCACCAGGGTCGGCTCGTCGGCCAGTTCGACGAACGCCTCGGGCTTGAGGTCGACGCTGTACGAGACCGGGTTGTTGTAGACCATGATCGGCAGTTCGGTGGCCTTGGCGACGGCCCGGAAGTGGGCGATCGTCTCGCGGGTGTCCGACTTGTAGACCATCCCCGGCAGGACCATCAGGCCGTCGACGCCCGCCCGGAGCGCATCGGCGGCGAACCGGCAGGCCAGGGCGGTGGTGTACTCGGCCACGCCCGACAGGACGGGGACCCGCCCGGCGACGTGGTCGACGGCCGCCTTGAGGAGTTCGCGCTTCTCGACCGCCTCCAGCGAGCAGTTCTCGCCGACGGTCCCGAGCATGATCAGGCCGTCGATGCCGGCCTCGATCATCGCGTCGAGGTGCGCCAGGGTCGCGGGGATGTCGATCGACTGGTCGGCCCGGAACTGGGTGGTGGCCGCCGGGAACACGCCTTGCCAGGTCACGCTCATGGATTCAATTTCCTTGTGGGCTCTCGGGACCGTCCGAGGATAGCAGGACGATCGGCGCGAATGCCAGCCCGGCTCGGCCGGCCTTGGCTCACTTCGGCGGATCGTCGCGTTTCCCCGTGTCCTCCGGCCGCCAGGCGAACCTCGGCGCGACCTTGGGGTCGTAGCCGAGCAGGTGCCCGGGCTCCTCCCGGCGGTCGGGGCGGACGTAGGTGAAATCGTTGTTCGGGAACGACTCGGCGATCAGGGCGGCGAGCGCGGGGTCGTACTCCTTCAGCTCCTCGCGGGTGTCGACGTCGTTGTGGTCGTGGTCGGGCGGGCGGTTGGTGCCGAACCACGACTGCACGCCCTCGGCCCAGTATTCGTGCCGGTTGGTGGCGGCGTATTTCCCCTTCCAGAGGCCCCAGGCGAGCGAGTCTCGGTAGATCTTCTCCAGCCGGTCGTCGAACTTCGGGTCGATCGAGACGAGCCCCATGTCGTGGAACGAGTGGGCGAACTCGTGGATCAGGATGTTTTCCGCGTCATAGGGGTCGCCCGGGTAGTTGAGCAGGTTCTCCTCGCCGCAACTGGTGGCGGGCCGTCGCCTCGTCGCGCCGAGGCCCCGGGCCCGGCGATTCCAGTACGACGCCGGCTTGAGGTCGGAGTGCTCGGGGACGTCGACGGTCCGCTCCGAGGCGGCCATCACGGCGACGCGGACCCTGTTCCTGACCATCGCCTCGACCACGTCCTCGCGGCCTTCGGCCATCCGGCCGATCAGGTACGCGGCCTCCTTCAGGGCGTAGTCCGAGACCTTCTCGGACGAGACGATCGGCAGGCCGTGGACCAGGACGCACTTCTTGTAGAACGGGTCGAGGTTCCACGACTTCGGGGGCTCGACCACCCGGAATTCGGGCGAATCCGCCCCCAGGGCGGCCGTCGCCAGCAGGAGGATGGCCAGCGCGGTCGGGCGAAGCTTCATGGTCAAGGCGGATCTCCAATCGGCAAATCTGCCTCCCTCTCCCGGAGGACTGACCGGCCGAGACTTTTTCGATTCTCGTCCGGAGCGGATTCTGACTCCCTCTCCCCCTGGGAGAGGGCCGGGGTGAGGGTCGTCGCCGGTCGAGCGACCGTCGATCGAGCCCTGTCTTCCGGCTCGCTGGTCATGCGGCGCCCCTCACCCCCGGCCCCTCTCCCGGAGGGAGAGGGGAGAGAGATCGGATCGCGAGCGTCGATGGAGAATTACTCATCCCCTTCGATCGTCACCGCCATGACGATCGGCGAGGTGTCGTCGGGCCCTTTGACCAGCTCGATCCGGGCGATGGGCTCGGCCCTCTCGGGCCGGATCGCCAGGTAGCGGATCTGCTGCCCCCGGAGCCGGAAGGCGAACTTCGAGCCGGGGACGTCGATCCGGCGGATGTAGTCGGCGAAGTGGATGCCGTTCTTGAGCGGGTGGTTCTCGACCTTGCCGTCGGCGTAATGGAGCCGGACGGTCATCGAGGTCGTCGGGTTGGCGTCGGGGCTCGTCGCGCCCCAGCCGCTCACGCCGCTGAGGAAGTGGATCGCCCTGGCCGTCGCGTTGACCGGCATCGAGACCGACTTCGGCATCTTCGGCGGGGTCTCGCCGCTCGGCCCGTAGAGCAGGATCGCGTTGGGGACGCGGTCGCCCTGCGGGTCGACGAGCTGGAACGGCACGCCCTCGAACGTCTTGGGCGACCAGTCGGGGAAGATCATCCGCTCGGTCGTCGAGTCGGGGTCGTAGAACATCCCCCGGGTCGTGACCACGGTGGCGACCGGCCGGAGGTCGATCGGCGTGTACTTGCCCTTCTTCGTGAGGAACGCGAGCAGGTCGGCGACGCCCTCGGGCCCGACCTGCTTCTCGAACCCCTCGGGCATGATCGACTTCTTCGACGCGGCGAACTCCTCGATCTGCTCGCGGAGGATCGGGGTCCGCTTCCCCTCGGCGTCGACCAGCTCGACCGACGTCTTCGACTCGGAGGCGAGCAGGCCGTTGAGGACCCGGCCGTCGGTCGTGGCCACGGTGTACTGGACGAAGTTCCCCTCGACGCTCCGGCTCGGGTCGATGATGTGGATCAGCAATTCCTCGCGCGGGTGGGTTCCCATCCCGGTCAGGTCCGGGCCGACCTTCCCCCCCTCGCCGCCGTAGGTGTGGCACTTGGCGCACTGCTGGGCGAAGACGACCTTCCCCTTCGCCGGGTCTCCCCCCTTGAGGACCACCGGGGCGAGCTGGTCGATGACCTTCTGGCGGTCGGCGTCGGGCAGGCCCCCGCCCTTGGCGATCAGCGCCTTGGCCCTCGCGGCGATCTTCCGGTCGGGGTGGGCGGCCAGGGCCTGGGTCTGCGGGAGCGAGAGCTGCGAGAGCGAGACCTCCCCCTTCTCGACCCCTTCGAGGAACGCCGAGGTCCACTCGGCCCGCGAGAGCAGGACCTTCGCGGCCTCGGACCGGACGGCCGGGGTCATCGCGGCGAGTTTTTCGACGATCAGGCCGCCGACCTCGGGCGCCTCGCTCCGACCCGCCGCCTCGACCAGGCCGGAGGCCAGGCGCTGCGGCGAGCGGGGGGTGATGAGGGCCAGGAGCGATTCGGCCGCCTTCGGGTCGGCCGGGCGGAACTCGACCAGCCGCTGCGCCGCGTCGACTCGCGCGGCCTCGTCCTGCTTCTCGTCGCGGGCGGTCGCCAGGAAGGTCGATGCGATCTCGGCCGAGTGGGACTCGATGGCCTTCGAGCCCCAGCGGCTCGCCAGGCTGACGAGCTGGGCACGGGAAGCCGGAGAGACCTTCGTCAGCAGCTCGACCATCGCCTTCTCGGTGGCGTCGTCGAGCTTCGGCTTCCTGTCCTTCGGCCAGCCTCGGGCCAGGCCGGCGATGATCGCGTCGGCCACGGCACGGTCGGCGTCCTTGAGCCCGGCCAGGAACTCGGCGGAGGCGCCGGGCTCGGCGCCCCGGGCGAAGTGCTCGGCCACCCGACCGGCGATAGCCACCGTCGTCGGCGAGGCCGGCTTGTCGAGCTTCTTCGCGGCCAGGGCCTTGAGGAACGGCCCGGCGTGGGACGCGGCGGCGGCCGTGGCGGCGTCGGGGAGCCAGCGGTCGCCGTCGAACTTCCCTGCGATCAGCGCGTCGGCGATCGCGTCGGCCGCCCTGGGCGACTCCGGCGCGTCGGCCAGCGCGAGCAGGGCGGCCAGGCGGACCTGCGGGTCGGGGTCGCTCACCAGGGCGGCGGCCCGGGTCGCCTTCGAGTCATCCGGGAGGACCTGCACCGCGTTCCGCCGGACCCCCGCCGAGGGATGCCCCAGCGCCGCGACCACGGCCGCGGCGGCGGCCTCGTCCTCGCCGATCGCCCCCAGCCCTTGCAGCGTCCAGAGGGCGTGGATCGCGGCGGCGTTCAGGCCGATGGCATCGACCGCGTTGTCCTTGACCAGATCGATCAGGGCCGGCACGACGTCCTTCTTGCGCCGCTCGACCAGCAACCGCTGGGCGTGGAGCCGCCAGAACATGTTGTCATTCTTGAGCGCGGCGACCAGGCCCGGGCCATCATTCGGGTCGAGGGCGAGGGTCGCGGTCTTCGACGGCGCCCCGACGGGGACGATCCGGTAGATCCGGCCGTGGGTCTTGTCGCGCAAGGGGGTCTCGTAGGCGGCCCCCTTGCCGGTCGTGAACCCCCTGGGCGTGGGGTTGTGCTGGACGATGAAGTTGTACCAGTCGCTGATCCAGACCGAGCCGTCGGGCCCGACCTCGGCGGCGACGGGCGAGGTCCACTCGTCGTCGCTGGCGGCGAGGTTCCACTCGTTGTGCGAGGCGAAGTCGCTCCCCCTCTTCTCCAGCGCGAAGGTCGCGACCAGGTGGCCGGTCGGCTCGGCGACGAACGCCGTGGCGTTCCAGTAGACCTTCGGGTAGGCCCTCGCGGTGTACAGGGCGTGGCCCGCCCCGGCGGTGAACCCGCCGAACCAGTCGACCTGGCGGACCTTGTCCGTCACCGGGAAGAACCGGTTGGAGTCGGCGATGTTCTGCAAGACGCCCCCGGCGGTGAAGCCGCGGACCTTCTCGTAATAGCGGTTGGGGATCGGCAGATAGACGCTCGGGCAGCCGTTGGCCGTCGAGCCGAAGAGGAGCCCTTCCTCGCTGATCCCGACGCCCCACGAGTTGTTGTTCGTGTTCCGGAGGAACTCCAGCTTCGACCCGTCCGGCTTGAACCGGTAGAGCCCCTGGCGGAACTGGTGATGCTCGCCGCCGATGGTCCCGTTGAACCCGGCGTAGCCGACGATCCCGTAGAGCCAGTTGTCCAGGCCGTAGCGGAGGTTGCTCGGCCCGGCGTGGGTGTCGCCGGTGCTCCAGCCGGTGAAGAGAGTCTTGCGGACGTCGGCCTTGTCGTCGCCGTCGGTGTCCTTGAGGAACAGGGTGTCGGGCGCCTGGTGGACGACCACGCCGCCGTCGGCGAAGGCCATGCTGGTGGGGATGCTCAGGCGGTCGGCGAAGACGGTGAACTTGTCGGCCCGGCCGTCGCCGTCGGTGTCCTCGCAGATCTTGATCCGGTCGTGCCCGTCGCCCGAGCGCTGGAGGTTGTTGGGGTAGTCGACGGTCTCGGCGACCCAGAGCCGCCCCTTGTGGTCCCAGGCGATGCAGATCGGCTTGGCGATCTCGGGCTCGGAGACGAACAGGCGGACCTCCAGCCCCTTCGGCACGGCCATGTGCCTGATCGACTCCTCCCAGTCGGCCGGGAGTTGCATCTTCTTGATCCCCTCGCCCATCGTCCCCCACGACCGGCCGGGGACGTACTGGGGGATCGCCGCCGGCGCGTCCTCGGACCGGAGCGGCTTGAGGCCGGCGGCCACGCGGACCCGGCCGTCGTAGACGTCCCCCTTGTTCGCGGCCCAGCGGAGCCCGCGCTCGACCAGGTCGTGGAAGCCCGGGTGGCCCCAGGTCCGGTTGTCGTGGCCGTAGGCGGTGTAGAAGACGCGCCCTTTGCCCTGCGTCCGGGTCCAGGTCCAGGGCTCGTCGGCCCCCTTCTCGTCGCGGACCTGGAGGACGTGGCGGTCCTTCTCATTATGCTTGGAATGGACGTAGGTCTCGTCCCAGGTCCGGAACGGCTCCAGCCCCTTCATGATCGGGTGGGCGGCGTCGACGACCTTCGTGTCGAACTCGCCGGTGCCGTGGCCCTTGAACTGGGCTCCGACCAGCGCGATGTACTTCGGCGAGTTGAGGAAGCAGAACGACGCGCAGTGGATCGGGGCGAATCCGCCGCCGTTCTCGACGTAGTCGAGCAGGGCCTTCTCCTGCTCGGGCGCGATCCGCTCGGTGTTGGCGTAGATCATCAGCGCGTCGTACTTGCCGAGGGTCGCCGGGTTGAGGTCGGACATCGCCTCGGTGTAGGTGATCTCGACCCCCCGGCTGGCCATGACGGGGATAAGCTGCGCCGCGCGGTCGGCCGGGGCGTGGTGCCCCTTGTCGCCGAGGAACAGGACGGTCAGCGGCCTCGGCGCCGGCTCGGCCGCCGTCGTCAGGAGCCCGGGCGCCAGCGAGAGCGCCCACGCGAGGAGTCGGGTCGGGATCTTGGCGGCCATTCCTGCGATCTCCGGGAAGTTGGGCGGGGGGCGGACAGCGGCGCCTTCCGGCGACGTCTCGGCGTACTGGGCGGCCGGGGATGATCCTCGATGACGTCGACGGGATGCCCCCGATGGTCGCTCGGAAGGCCGCCCGTTGCAAGCGCCATCCCCCGGTTTCTCGCGCCTTGCCGGGTTCAGGATGGTCGATCGGGAGATGGCCGATCGTGGGATTGATCCGATTCGTCCATCGGCCATCATCTCATCGATCATGCTGGGGCCGATCGGGCCCGTCGGGCGGGAGCGGGTCGAGCCGGAGCGGGACGAACCCGGTCGATCCGGGCGCCTCGCCCGCGGCGATCCGCCGGCCGGATTCCTCGAATTTCCCGGCTTTGGCCAGGTGCTCGCGGGGGTCGAACCGGAAGCCGGCGACCCACCGATAGAACGACCGGCCCCAGTCGCAGGCCGAGACCCAACGGCCCCGATCCATCCCGAAATGCCCGGCGATCGCGGCCGGGTCGAGGTCCGGCGCGGGGCCGGAATCCCAGCCGAACGCCTTCCGGGCCCGGAGTTCCCGGAGGATCGCCCTCGACAGCGCGGTGATCCCCCGGATCGACGCATGATGGCCGTCCTGCATGGCGTGCTCGTCGACGATCCCGTGCGGGCAGATCCGCCGGAGTTCGGCCGGGCCGTCGACCAGGATCGCCGACGGGTGCCGGGCCGCGACCTCGCGGTAGATCTCCTGGAGCGGGCCGATGCAGCGGAACGGCATCCCGTCGAGGTCGCGGGCCCTCGTGTAATGTCCGAGCGCCTCGCCCCACCGGCCCGACCTCTCCAGCAGCCGGGCCAGCCGGAAATGCCCCTCGGCGAAGCCGGGCTGGCGATCGACGATCTCGCGATAGTGCGCCTCGGCGCGGGCCCAGTCGGACGCTTTCTCGGCGTCGCGGGCGTCCCGGTACCGCCCCTCGACCCATTGCCGGTCGGCCTCCGAGGCCGTCGCGGGCAGGAGCGAGCGGTTCGGCTCGAACCCCGACTCGTCGGCGGCCTCGATGACCAGGATCGGCAAGGCGCCGACGTGCTCGGCATACGAGACGATCGCCTCCAGGCGTCGACCGAAGTCGCGGATCACGTCGGCGCGCTCGGACGGCGTGAACATCGGCGAGTCGACCAGCCGGTGGTGGCTCGTCAGCGGGGGAGGGCCGTCGATCCGGTTCCTGCTCAGGGCCTCGTAGATCATCCGGCACAAGGGCGACCCCAGGCTGGCCCGGTAGAGCCCGTGGAGGAGCGGGCTCCGGGGCGCCTCGTCGAGGTCGACGTCGCGCTCCTCCTCGAATCGGCCGGTGAACTCGTTGTGCCCCGAGTAGACCAGGATCGCCGCCGGGCGGTGCTCGATCGCGGCCAGCTTCAGATGCATGTCGGCCAGCGAGGCGCCCAGATAGGCCAGGACGTCGGCCTCGAAGTGCCGACCCGGCAACGCCCGGCCGAGCTGCCAGGCGACGACCCGGCCGATCGAGACGTTCGGGTTGAACGGATGCCCCAGCGCCCCGGAGCCGCCCAGCACGACGATCCGGCCCCGGCCGTCGTCGGGGGCGAACCGGGTCGGAAGCGCGGGCATCCGGTGCTCCCAGGCCAGCCAGGCCGCCGAGCCCGCCTCGACCATCCCGAGCGAGAGCAGCGTCGAGCCGCAGAGCAAGAACAGCCGCGCCGGCCGCTTCCAGTCCCCTCGAAGGCGCATCGCCCGATACGTCGCCCGGCCCGTCGCCAGGCCCCCGAGCAGCGAGCCGCCCAGGACCAACGCATACCCGACCAGCATCGCCCGCAGCCCCAGCTCCACGATCCGCCGACGCTCCGGCCGGGGGAGCATCTGGAAGCGAAACCAGAGGAGCATCAGCCCATAAAACGCCAGGCTGACCACCAGGGCCGGCAGGACCAGCCTCACGAACCGCCGCCAGACGCCCCGGGACCGGCCCGACGCCGGGGAGCCCGGGTCACTTTGGGGAAGGCTCATGATGGGTTCCGGGGTGGTTGTCGTCTCGACGCCGAAAGCCGGAAGAATTGAACCACCACCCTGGAATCCATCATGAGCCACAGGAATTTGTCGAATGGGCCATCCTTAAGGACCGCCGATCCAATAACTTCCCGATTCGCGGGGGAAGCCTTTGGAGTGCGGGAGCTTGCTCCCGCTTTCCTGGAGGGAGCTTGCTCCC
>JAJYDH010000677.1 GCA_021777685.1 Planctomycetota bacterium
TAGGGTGGGTGAGCGGTAGCGAAACCCACCGGAGTCGGCCCCGCCGATCCGTTGGTGGGTTTCGCTACCGCTCACCCACCCTACAAGAAAAGGCGGCCCGGATGGACTTTTACAATCCTCCTGAAACTCCGCTGCGTGCCCCTCTCGATTTTGGGATCGCGACGTCCCTCGTTCCCACGGTCCTCCGTGGGAATGCCGTCCGGGACGCTCCGCGTCCTCTTCCATGCGGCGAGGCCGGGCCGGAAGACGACGCGGAGCGTCGAAGACGGCATTCCCACGCGGAGCGTGGGAACGAGGGTCTACATTCTCGTCGATGTCCAAATTCGAGAGGGGCACCCAACTCCGCTCGCCGGTCTTGACCAACTCCATGTCACGATGTCAGGATGACTCGGCTTAGCGTGATGCAAAAGGACACGACGATGCCGGAACTTGCAAGGGACAATTGATGCCCATCGTTTCTTGCCCAGGCTGCCAGAAGACGGGAAACCTTCCCGACGATCTCAAGGTTTCTTCCATAAAGTGCCGCAACTGCGGGGTCAGGTTCTCCGTACCATCTCCCGTAATCGTGGATGCCGAGAGAGATGATGATTCTGCGCCGACGACCTCGCTGAGGACGAAGTCGATCACGCCGCCGCCAAAGCGGAACCAGATCGATCCAGAGACCTGGCTCGTCGCAGAGCCGCCGTCTCCCAAGCTCCCTGCGATGCCCGAAGCCAAACCCCCGGCGATTGCGGCAACGGCTGCCTTGCGGCCCGACGCTACTCGAGACGCCCCGCAGCGGATGAAGACTTGCCCCTATTGTGCAGAGGAGATCCAGCAGGCAGCGGTGAAGTGCCGTCATTGTGGCGAGATCATCGACCTGGCCCTTCGAGCCGCAGAGGAGGCGAAGGCTATCGCGAGACAGGCCGCCGCTTCTCCTGCTGCATCCCCGATCGTCAACGTGAACACGAACACTATCGTTCACACCCAGGTAGGCCAGGGGGGACGGCGCAGCAGGCTCCGGGGGTGGTTCTTGGTTGGAATGATCCTCTGCGTCTTCGGCGTGATCTTAGCGTCGACCGAACCCGCAGTCGGAAGCTTGTTGTTTAGTTTGGGAGTGTTGATCATCACGATCGGCATCATCCTCTTCGTCGTTCGTAGCTTCGTCAGAGTCTTTTCCTGATGTCCCGCCGAGTCTTCCCCCGCCGCTGGCGGTAAGCCTCGGCGACGATCTCATCCATCATCTCGGGGTCGTCGCGCATCAAACCCAAGATCGGGTCGGAGCCGGGGTCGATTGCGACGACCGGCGTTTCTTCCCGCCGTTTACGGTAGGCGTCCGCGACAATCTCGTCGAGTTCGTCGGCGGCGTCACGCATGCTGCCGATCGAGCCGAGGATGAGGTCGGGGCCGGGATCGTTCGGATTGACTGGCGGTGTGGCCCGGGCCTCCTGGCCCAGTTCGCGGATCAGCAACCGGGCGGCCTCGGCCATCGCGTCATCGGCCGACGGAAATCGGCCGGCGTCGACGGCGGCGCGAATCGCGCTTTCCAGATCGCCGGGCAGGTTGATCGTCATGGCGGGCCATCTCCTTCAGCAACGATCGAACTCAGGCCCCGGACTCCGCCCCCATCTCGGCGTAGTCCGAGGGGGCGTGCTGCCAGTGGCGGAGGATGACCTCGGCGTCGTTCCGGGAGATCCCCAGGCCGTCGGCGAGGGCGCGGTCGTCGAGCCCCCGGCGGGCGAGCGGCCCGGCTCGGGGGACCAGGCGGCGGAGGCGGTCGGGGAGCTTGGGGGTGGGCACCCTCCGGCGGTGCTCGGCCCAGGGGTCGCCCAGGCCGATGAAGCCGGGGTCGAACCAGTATTCGGCCCCCCCCCGGTGGAGGAGCCGGAGGAACCACTCGGCGAACCCGGTCGCGATGATCCTGGGCGGGCTCTGGCGCATGTCGTCGCCCGACGTGAACAGGGGATTTCCCCCTTCGGGCCAGCTATACGCCAGGTCGAGGCAGACGGTCTCCAGGTTGGGGTTGCCCAGCTCGATCCAGCTCTCGGGCTGGACGACCAGGCCGGGCATCCGGGCGAACGGGACCATCGGGCCGATCGCCGAGAGGGGGTGGACCAGCGGGCCCTTCTCGCCGAAGAACCCGTCGGAGAGCCGGAGCCAGTTCTTGAGCGAGGCCGGCAGCGGGAAGCCGTACCGGCGCTCCCAGCTCGCCAGCCTCCGGTGGTCGGCGCCGACCCTCCAGGGCTGATTTCTCGTCCAGAAATTGGCCTCGAGCTGCGCGCGGGTCGGGCGGAGCTCGGGGACGATCCCCTCCGAGTCGCACCACCTCTCCACCAGGACCGCGAGCTGACTTCCCATCCGGACTCCCGTCAGTCAGTCGCCCGGGGGCCCGGCCACGACCTCGGCCGTCGCCACCCTTCCGTACAGGGTCACCACGCTCGCCGCCTCGACCTCGACCGGCAGGAACTCGCCGATCAGCCGGGCCGGCCCCTCGAAGACCACGATCCGGTCGCACCAGGTCCGGCCGACGAGCTGGCCCAATTCGCCGGGCTCCAGATCCTTCGGGGCCGACTTGCTCGGCCCCTCCACCAGCACCCTGACCGTCCGGCCGACGAAGGCCCGGTGATCCTCCTGGCTGATGGCGTTCTGGGCGGCCAGCAGGTCGTTGTTCCGCCGCTTCTTGACGTCCTCGGGCACGTCGTCGATCAGGAGGGTGTCGGCCTTGGTGCCGGTCCTCGGGCTGTACTTGAAGATGAAGCTGTTCTTGAACCGGGCCCGCTCGACCAGCGCCAGCGACTTCTCGAACGACGCCTCGGTCTCGCCGCAGAAGCCGACGATGAAGTCGCTGGAGACGGCCGCGTCGGGCACCGTCTCCTTGATCCGCCCGAGCATGTCGTCGTAGAGGCCGACGGTATAGCCCCGCTTCATCCGCCTCAGGACCTCGTCGCAGCCGCTCTGGGCGGGGACGTGGAGGTAGCGCGAGACC
>JAJYDH010000678.1 GCA_021777685.1 Planctomycetota bacterium
TACATTCACACGGGCAACCCCGTCTATCCGTTCTTCCGCCGGGTCTTCGGCGGGGCGGGGATCGACGAGGTGCTCGACCCGATCAAGCGGCCGATGGCGGTGACGGCCTGGAACCTGCTCACGGCGGTCGGCCCTCTGACGCTCCGTCCCGATCGCTTCGACAGCTTCTCGCATCAGTTCGGGCCGATGTTCCTGCTGTTCCTGCCGGCGCTGCTCTGGATGCGGCCCCCTCGGCGAGTCCTCGGGGTCGTGGCGCTCGGCTATGCATTTTTGGTCCTCTGCCTGACCCAGCGGCAGAGCATGCGGTTCGTCCTGATCGCCGTCGGCCCGATGAGCGTCGGCGTGGCCTGGCTGGCCTCGGCCTGGTGGGACCGGAAGACCGTCCCGGGTCGGATTCTGGTCGGGTTGATCCTCGCCGCCCTGACCTTCGAGGCCGCCCTGTCGGTCGGCCGGGCCAGGCACGGCCTGGGCGTGGTCCTGGGCCGGGAGTCGGCCGAATCGTTCCTCGCCCGACGCGAGCCGACCTTCGCCGTGGGCCGATGGATCGACGCCAACTTACCCGATGGCGCCCGGATCGTCGGCCAGGACCACCGGGGATATTATCTGCCCCGGGACTACTCGATGGAGCTGGCCCATCGGAGGCGGACCGGCCTGGGGAAGAACGGCGAGTCGGCGGCCGAGATCGTCGAGGGGCTGAAACGGGCCGGGTTCACCCACGTCCTGCTCTGCCCGCCCGTCCCCGAGGACGCCGTCGAGTTCGACCCCACCCTCGGCCGCCTGCTCGCCCCCTGGCTGAGCACGGCCCGGCCGCTCTACCGGCGCGACCTCGGCGACGCCGATGGCGTCGTCCGCCGCTATGCCATCTACTCGCTCGACCGGCCCCTTGAGGAGGCCAGGCGATGACCCCACACCCGACGCTGGCCCAGCTCCGGGCGAGGGTCCACAAGGGCCGGCATCGCGAGATCGGCAACTGGCTGGCCCGCCGTGTCGGCCGCCCCTCGGCGGTCTACGGGACCTGGGCGGCGGTCCGGCTCGGGCTCTCGGCGCACCAGGTCACGCTCGGGGCGACCCTCGCCGGCCTCGGCGCCGCGGCCTCGATCGCCACCGGCGACCGCCTCGGCTTCGTCGTCGGGGCCCTCCTGGCCCATCTGGCCTTCTGGCTCGACCACGTCGACGGCCAGGTCGCCCGCTGGCGGGGGACGGCGAGTCTGGACGGGGTCCATCTCGATTACCTGATGCATCACGCCTCGGCCCTGGCCCTGGGCTTCGGCCTCGGTCAGGGCCTGGCCGTCCGCTCGGGCGACCCCCGCTGGTCGGCCGCCGGGTTCGCGATCGCCTGCGGCTGGACCTTCCTCAACCTCCACAACGATTGCCGATACAAGGCATTCTTCCAGAGGCTCAAGGCGTCCAACGGCGCCTACCGGGTCGAGGGTGGAGCCGGAGGGCAACCCTCCCCGCCCGCCCCCTGGCCCCGCCGAGGCCGGGGGATGCTGACCTGGCCCGCCTTCAAGCTCTGCGAGCCCCACGTCGTCCTGCTCCTCCTGACCGGCCTGGCCACGCTGGCGTTGACGGTCCCGGAAGCCTGGCAAATCGCATGGCGATGGGGAGTCCGGGGGATGGCGGTCCTGGCGCCGACCCTGGCGATCGCGAGGACCGCGAAGGCCGTGAAGAACGGCGAGGTCGAGGCCGAGTTCGCCCGCTGGTTCCGGCCGGTCGCCGAGGAAGGAGAGGGGATGACGCCCTCGAAAACTCGAACCCAATCGGCGGGATAGCCCGGGAGCCGCCCACGCCGGCAAAACTCGAACCCAACTCGCACCGACCCGGCTCGCCAAAACTCGAACCCAACCGGCTTCGACCCACTTCGCCAAAACTCGAACCCAACCGGCTTCGACCCACTTCGCCAAAACTCGAACCCAACCATTGCGCGGGCCGATCCGAAAAGGCGAACCCAACCAACTCCCATCCGGGCGATGCGCCGCGCCAACTCGAACCCAATTCCCGGTCATGCTCCCGTCCGATCGCGGGCCGGGGAACTCGCCAGTTCGACGAAGCAGCCAAGAACTCGGCGCGAGCGATCCCCTGACTTATGATCGCCCTGGGGAGCGACGAATTAACACACTTTCTCGCCGGGAATGATCGCGGAGGATGTCAGGACCGACCCCGGTCGAGCGGCACCTGCCGGAGCCCGATCTGTCTCGCCGCTTCGCGAAAACCGCCGACCAACGCCGTGACCTCGCTACCGACCGGGCACCAGTCCCCCGCGCGATACTTCTCGGGGGTCAGGTCGGCGACGTGGATGATCTCCAGGAGCGCCGGGAACCCGACGCCAAGGTCGACCCAAGCGCCGAACGGAGACCTGGCGACGACCCGGCCGGTGACGGATTGCCCGACGGCCAGACGCTCCTTGAGCGCCTCCCACTCGCGAGCCCGCTCCGGCGAGCCGTGGCCCGGGAACAGCCGATCCAGGTCATCGGTGACGCTCATCGCCCCTCCGGCTGATCGGAGAAGAGACATCGGTCCCGACGGGCCGGTACTCCGACCGTACCCGATGGCGAACGCGTCTCGCAGGTGTTCGAAGTATCGGGCCCGTCCAGCCCGCGCGGGGCCGATCCTGTCGTCGACATTGGATTCTACGGGCCTACGACCGACACGGGGCGGTTCTTCCGGTAGGGCTTCAAGATCACGCTCAACCGACTCTTTGCATCATGGCCCAGATCGTATCGAGACTCCGATCGATCCGGCCGGCAGACCTTCGCCTCGCCGCATCCGAAGCAGATCAGGTAGTTGGTCTCCTCGCCCCTCGCCGACACGACGATCGCATAGTCGGGGTGAAATCCTCCACATTTCTTCTCGCCCTCGAACGGCCGGATCGTGTCGGGATCGGTCAGGATCGCGCCGAGTTCCCGGGCGTCGGCCTCCTTCAGCGCGAGCGGGTCCCGGTAGAAGGGGAACTCGCCTTTTTC
>JAJYDH010000109.1 GCA_021777685.1 Planctomycetota bacterium
GTTCCCTCGGGCGAACGGCGGCTTGCCCGTCAGGAGGAAATAGAGCGTGCAGCCCAGGCTATAGATGTCGGACCGGTGGTCGGCCCGCTTCGAGTCCCTCGACTGCTCGGGCGAGACGAAGTCGACCGTCCCCATGACGATCCCGCTCTGCGTCAGGCTCTGGTCGTCTTCGTGCATCCAGTCGCCGGCCCGCGAGACCCTCGCCAGGCCGAGGTCGAGCACGCGGACGACCCCCTTCGCGTCGACCATCAGGTTGGCCGGCTTGATGTCGCGATGGACGATCCCCCGCTCATGCGCCGCTCCGAGCCCCCGGGCCGCCTGGACGATCAGGTCGACCGCCCTGGCCGGCCGGAGCGGCCCGCTCGCCTGGACGATCCGGGCCAGGTCGACCCCGTCGACGTAATCCATCACCAGGAAGTGGACGCCGTTGTACTCGCCGATGTCGTGCGAGGTCACGAGGTTGGGATGTTCCAACCTCGCCAGCAACTGGGCCTCGCGGCGGAACCGCTGGACCGCGTCCACCTTCTTCGACGCCGACGGCGACAGCAGCTTGAGGGCCAGCACGTCGACGAAGTCGCGATGCCGGGCCTTGAAGACGATCCCCATCCCGCCCGAGCCGATCCGGTCGAGGATGACGTAAGGCCCGATGGCGAGGACCTTGGCCTTGCGCTGGAGGATCGCCGAAGCCTGGTACTTGCTCAGGTTGCCCGCCCGGACCAGAGCCACGGCCAGGGCCTCGGCGTCGACCGGGGCCAGGTCCGCCACGAACGTTCGGATCTCATCGGGGAACATCAGGCCCTGCTCGGCGACGACCCGTTCGAACTCCGCCAGGCTTGCCATCGAGGTCGGACCCGACGAGGTCCGGCCCGGTTCGGGTCCGTCGTCCGACCACGCGATCGTCTCCTCCCGACGACCCGGGCCCACCTCATCGCGGCGATCGGACCGGTCGTCGGGCATGATGCGTGGCTCTCGGCCGTCTCCTCGGATGACAAGAGGCTCGATTTGACCTGAACATCATGACATAACGCGAGCCGGGCGAATAGTTGTCACATTTCCCCGACGATTCTCGAAAGATGGCCGCTTGACGACGACGTCCAGAGAAGCCGCCGACGCCCCGACCGGGAGCGGACCCGTGCCCGCCCGAGACGCCGACCGAAACCTCCTCCTCGGCATCAACGCCCTCCAGAACGACTTCATCACGCGCGAGGCCCTGATCGCCGCGATGAACGCCTGGGCGCCGGAGAAACACCGGACGATCGGCGAGATCCTCGTCGAGCGAGGCGACCTCGCCCCCGCCGACCGCGCGCTCCTGGAACAGCTCCTCGACCGCCACGTCGCCCGGCACGGAGGCGACGCCGTCGCGAGCCTCGCCGCCCTCAGCTCCGCCGGCGGGATCGCCGCCGACCTCCGCCGAGAGGTCGCCGACCCCGACGTCCTCGCCTCGGTCGCCCTCGTCCCCGGCAATTCCCAGCCCGACCCCTTCGCCACCCGCGCCACGATCCCCCCCGAACCTTCCTCGACCGCCGTCCGCTTCCGCAAGCTCCGCGAGCACGCCGCCGGCAACCTCGGCGTGGTCTACGTCGCCCGCGACGAGGAGCTGAACGGCGAAGTCGCCCTCAAGGAGATCAAGGAGCGGAACGCCGACCACCTCCACAGCCAGGCCAAGTTCCTCCTCGAAGCCGAGGTGACGGGCGGCCTCGAACACCCCGGGATCGTCCCCGTCTACGGCCTCGGCCACCACGAAGACGGCCGCCCCTTCTACGCCATGCGTTTCATCCGGGGAAAGAGCCTCGCCGACGCGATCCGCCGGTTCCACGCCGACGAATCCCTCAAGTCCGACCCCGGCCGTCGGCTCCTGGAGCTGCAAAAGCTCCTCCGCCGCTTCACCGACGTCTGCAACGCCGTCGCCTACGCCCACAACTGAGGGGGCCTCCACCGCGACCTCAAGCCCGACAACGTGATGGTCGGCATGTACGGAGAGACCCTCGTCGTCGACTGGGGCCTGGCCAAGGCCCTCGGTCGCTCCGGCGAGGCGGTAGATACGGTCGTCAACCCCGATGACCCCCTGCCCGAAGCCTCGCTTCAGCCCTCGACTTCCGATCATCTTGAAGCGACCCAGGCCGGTTCCCTCGTCGGAACCCCGGCCTACATGAGCCCCGAGCAGGCCGCCGGCTGGCTCGACCTCCTCGGCCCCGCCAGCGACATTTACGGCCTGGGAGCCACCCTCTACCACTTGATCGTCGGCCGTCCCCCGATCTCGTCGAGCACTTGGGCGATCTTCTCGCCAAGGTCCAGCCCGGCGAGATCACACGTCCTCGGACCCATCACTCTTGGATCGCCCTGCCGCTGGAAGCTATCTGTCTCAAAGCGATGGCAGTGAAGCCTGATGACCGCTACGCCACACGTCACGAGTTGGCAAACGACCTCGACCGTTGGATTGCCGACGAACCTGTGCTGGCATTACGCGAAGGGGTCGTATCGAGATTTCAACGCTGGAATAGGCGTAATCCGACTGGCGCCTCTTCGTTAGCTTTTCTAGCGGCGAACTGTTTCGTCTGTGACTGCATCGGAATTTTTTGGTTTATGTTCAATGAACTAAGTCCGCTCCCGGTCCAGGAGATCGTCAATTGGCTCGGAAAAATCGGATTTGATGTATTTATATTTAATGAATTTGTTGGTATTCTTGTCATGGCAGGTTTGGGAGTTCAATGCGGCTTCATTGCGGGAGGGCTTATCGCGTCGTTCATCGCTCTTTCCGCGTCATGGGTACGGGTAAATATACCTCTCAGTTTCATGAGAGGAGCCATCCTGGGCGGGATTTACGGTGGGATTTTCTACCCAACTATGTATCATTTAAGATTGAAATCCATGATCTGAACAGTGACCCGAGGGGTGCGTCGAGTCCTCGAAGACGCTCCAACTGAGGCCAGAAGAAAATAGCCCGGCGCGACGTTTGCTCCCGTGGCGCGTCTTCGAGGACTCGACGCGCCCGACCTGGCTCTCGGGGGTGAGCAGGCGGCCGTCGAGTTCTGGCAGACGAAACGCGATGGTGACCTACGCGGCATCGTTGAAATCGACCCGGAGTCGCTATGATCCTTGACGATCGCGAGTTACGGGTGACGCTCGACAGGCTGGCAATTCTCCAGGCGTAGGTGTCGCACCTGCGAAACGTGGAGGCAAGCCCGGCGAATTACCGGGCGTCGGCCTCCGGGTTCTTCGCCGAGCTCGACCGCATGCAGTTGGAGGTCCGGGAATACCTGAGCGTCCAACCGAATGAGTAGGCGTCGAACGCCTGACCGGCCAATAACCAGTCAGATCCGACCCCTCCAGATGGACGGATCGCGTGACGTGTGAAAGACGGCTATGACCTCGATCCGGGCAGTCTCGGCGCGGTAGTAGATGCAATACGGGAACCGAGAGACGGCCGCCTTGCGGATGTCGGCGAAGATCGGCGGGTGAATTTCCGGGTTCGCCCCGATCCGGTCGAAGGTCTTTTGAACCTGGTTGACGAACTTGATGCCGAGGCCCGCCCTCCGGCCGTCGTAAAAATCGAACGCCTCGTCGAACTCGGCCTGCGCCGCGGCGCGGAGGACTACCGGCAGGCTCATCGACGGGACCGCGCCAGCGCCCTGGCCTTCACATCCTCCCAGGGGACCACATCGTCGGGCCGGGCGTTGCTGTCCGCCAGGCGCCTTTCTAATTCGGCTCGCTGGGCCTCGGTGAGGGGCGAACTTTCGATCTCGCGTTCGACACTGTCCCAGATCTCCCCGGCCAGCTCGATCCGATCCTCGACGCTGAGCCCGTCGAGGCCGAGTGCCTTCATGGACGTGGGCATGACGATGCCTCCGCAGTCACGGTCATTCTTCCTGCCATGATTAGACCGGATCAGTGACCGGATCGGAAGCCGAGTCACTCAAGACCTGACCGGAAAAAGTGTGTTCGAACGCGGGCCTTGACGGTGAAGATAATAGGACGGGCGAGGACACAGGCTCCGATGTCCCGATGGCGCGCCCTCCGCCGGCCGGGAGTTGTTTCGATGGTTGGGTTCGCATTGGCGGGAGAGATCGTACGTGCTTCGACGGCGTTTGGGTTCGAGTTGGAAACGCGGAGCCGCCCCGCGATTGGGTTTGACCTGGAACGTCGGAAGCAATGCCGTTGGGTTCGTGTTGGAACTTCGTCGAAGGGTCATCGGGTTCCAATGGGAAATCCCAGATTCGGCGGGATGTGCAAGCTGTTGGGTTCGTGTTGGAGCGTCGGGCGGGATGTCGTTGGGTTCGTGTTGGAACTTCGACGAAAGGTCAATGGGCTCGTCCTGGACCAGGCTCGGCAGTAAATCAGTTCTATCAAAATCAACCAAACAGCCTATTTTATCAGATCGCCGATCGCTCGGGAGCCGCCGCTTGAGTCGGACGGGTTGGCGGGCCTATGATGAGGAGATAGCCTTCGCGAACGCGAGGCTTCCTCTCCGATCGCTATCCGCAGGAGTCCGACGCATGGCCACCGTCACCGAGCCCCGGCGCGAGACGCAACGCACGTTCCAGACACAACTTCTGATAGACGGCAAGTTCGTCGACAGCCGGAGCGGCAAGACGTTCCCGACCGTCAACCCGGCCACCGAGGAGGTCATCGCGGAGGTCGCCGAGGGGGATGCCGCCGATATCGACCTGGCCGCCAAGGCGGCCCGGAAGGCGTTCGACTCGGGCCCGTGGTCGAAGATGGACGCCCGCGACCGGACCCGGCTCATCAACCGGCTGGCCGACCTGATCGAGGATAACATCGACGAGCTGGCCGAGCTGGAGGTCCTCGACAACGGCAAGCCGCTGGCCGAGGCCCGCAACGGCGACCTGCCGATGGTCGTCGACGTCTTCCGCTATTACGCCGGGTGGGCCGACAAGATCCACGGCCAGACCATCCCGGTCCGGGGCAACAACTTCACGTACACCCGCCGCGAGCCGCTGGGCGTGGCCGGGCAGATCATCCCGTGGAACTTCCCGATGATGATGGTGGCCTGGAAGTGGGCCCCCGCCCTGGCCGCCGGCTGCACCATCGTCCTCAAGCCCGCCGAGCAGACCCCGCTGACCGCCCTCCGGATGGGCGAGCTGGCGATGGAAGCCGGGTTCCCCAACGGGGTGATCAACATCGTCAATGGCTTCGGCGAGACCGCCGGGGCGTCGCTCGTGGCCCATCCGCTGGTGGACAAGATCGCCTTCACCGGCGAGGGGAACACCGCCAAGATCATCATGCGGTCGGCCGCCGAAACCATGAAGCGGATCACCTTCGAGCTGGGCGGCAAGAGCCCCAACATCGTCTTCGCCGACGCCGACATCGAGAAGGCGGTCGACGGCGCCCTGCTCGGGATCTACCTCAACCAGGGCCAGTGCTGCTGCGCCGGGAGCCGCCTGTTCGTCCAGGAGGAGGTCCACGACCAGTTCGTCAACCGGCTCGCGGCCAAGGTCCAGGCCCGCAAGCTCGGCGACCCGTTCGACCTCAAGACCCAGCAGGGGCCCCAGATCGACAAGAACCAGTTCGACCGGATCATGGGGTACATCGCCAAGGGGAAGGAGCAGGGGGCGAGGGTCGTCACCGGGGGCGAGCGGCACGGCGACAAGGGATTCTTCATCAAGCCGACGATCTTCGCCGACGTCAAGGACGACATGGACATCGCCCGCGACGAGATCTTCGGCCCGGTCCTCTCGGTGATCAAGTTCAAGGAGGTCGAGGAGGCCGTCACCCGGGCCAACACGACCGACTTCGGCCTGGCCGCCGCCGTCTGGACCAGGGACATCGCCAAGGCCCACTCGATCGCCCACCGCCTCCGGGCCGGGACGGTCTGGATCAACTGCTACGACGTCTTCGACGCCGCCGCTCCCTTTGGCGGCTTCAAGACCTCAGGGATCGGCCGCGAACTCGGCGAGAAGGCCCTCGACAACTACACCGAGCTGAAGACGGTGACGGTATCCCTGGACTGAACCGCCAGAAGTCCCTCATCCCGGTCGCCGATGGCCGGGGTTGAGGGACGTCGCGTCTCGTCCTTCCTCTGGGGTCCTTCCCGGTGCTTTACGATCGCGACCTCAAGGTCTTGAATCGTCTGCTCGAAGCGACGAGGGAGGGGTCGATCGTCTGGAGGGAGGACGATGCGGGCGGGTACACGGCCGAGGTCGGCGGGAGGCGGATTTACTTCCGATTCCGTTATTTCGAGTCCACCGACCAGATCGGCGCGGACCCCCTGATGATCGAGCTGGGGATGCCGGGGCTGAACGCCGGCTTCTTCGCCGGGACGGAGGGCTATTGTCTCTTCCTGGAGATCTTGGCCGAAGCCTTCGAGAGCTGGCGTTACTATCGAGACAACACCCATTTTGCATTGAATTTCCTGGACGAGTCTCTGCCCGAGCGGCCCCGACCCGAGTAGGGATGGCTCGGGAAACCTTTCCGACAAGGCCCATGCCCCTGATCCTCGCCAGCGCCTCACCACGCCGTCGACAACTCCTGACCGAGGCCGGTTATGACTTCGAGATCGTCCCCTCCGACGTCGACGAGCCGGAGCCGCCGGCCGGCACGCGGGTCGTCGATTATGTGGCGTGGCTGGCCTGGCGGAAGGCATCGGCCGTGGCCGCTCGGAGAGGTGAGGGGTTGATCCTGGGCGCGGACACGTCCTGTTCCGTGGCCGGCGAGATCCTCAACAAGCCGGTCGACCGGGCCGACGCCGAGCGGATGATCCGGCTCCAGGAAGGGCGCGAGATCGACGTCGTGACCGGGCTCTGCCTCTATCGAGGGGGCCGGGACGTCTGGGTGGGGGCCGTCGAGACGACCGTCTGCACCTGCCGGCCCTTGACCGATGCCGAGCGGCTCGAACACCTCGACTCGGGCCGCTGGGAGGGCAAGGCCGGGGCCTACGGGGTCCAGGATGACGACCCGTTCGTGACCGTCGTCCGGGGGAGCTGGTCCAACGTCGTCGGCCTGCCGATGGAACGGCTGGCCGCCCTCCTCGCCGCGTCCCGCGATCTGCTGGGCGTCGAGGGCTGACGCGGCGAAGTCGCGCCCTCGCGGGCGGGCACGGCGTTTGCCTTGGAGTCTCCGGATGTTTCGGCCTCTCGCCCGTCGCCGACGGGCCCGAGTCCATTACATATCCGGAGATGGCCATGAACGAGATGAGAGTCGCGAAGGGGCTCGGGTGGTTCAGCATCGGCCTGGGCCTGACCGAGATCGTGGCCGGGAGGTCGCTCGGCCGGGCCTTGGGGATGGAAGACAAGACGTGGCTCTTCCGGGCCTTCGGCGTCCGCGAGATCGCCGCGGGAGTCGTCGTCCTCGCTCAGGAAAACCCACGCGCCGGCATGTGGGCCCGGGTCGCGGGCGACGTCCTCGACCTCGCCGCGCTCGGCTCCGGGCTGACCGAGGACAATCCCGAGCGGCCGAACGTCGTGGCCGCCATCGCGACCGTCGCCGGGATCACGGCGCTGGACTACTGGTGCGCCAAGCGGCTGGGCAGCGGCCGGCCTCACGTCTCGAATCGGACGGCCAGGCAGCACTCGGCCGACTGGTCGGGGCGGGTCGCGGCCGGCCTCTCGCCCATCGATTAGACCGAAAATCAACGCGGGGTCCGGGACCCCAGGAGGCATGACATATGAGGGCAATTTGCTGGCACGGCAAGGAAGACATGCGGGTCGACACCGTGCCCGACCCGAAGATCGAGGACCCGCGTGACGTCATCATCAAGGTGACGACGACCTGCATCTGCGGGTCGGACCTCCACCTCTACGACGGCTACATGCCGACCATGAAGGCCGGTGACGTCATCGGCCACGAGCCGATGGGCGTGGTCGTCGAGGTCGGCAAGGAGGTCAGGAAGCTCCAGAAGGGGGACCGCGTGGTGGTCCCGTTCACCATCTCCTGCGGGACCTGCTGGTTCTGCGAGCATCAGCTCTTCTCGCTCTGCGACAACTCCAACCCCAACGCCGAGGTCGCCCGCCAGATGATGGGGCAGTCGCCGGCCGGGCTGCTCGGCTACTCGCACATGCTCGGCGGATTTCCCGGCGGGCAGGCGGAATTCCTCCGCGTCCCCTACGCCGACGTCGGCCCGATCAAGATCCCCGACGGCATCCCGGACGAGAAGGTCGTCTTCCTCTCGGACATCTTCCCGACCGGCTACATGGCCGCCGAGCAGGCGGGGATCGAGCCGGGCGACACCGTGGCGGTCTGGGGCTGCGGGCCGGTCGGCCAGTTCGCCATCCAGAGCGCCTGGATGCTCGGCGCGGGCCGGGTCGTGGCGATCGACCGGGTGCCGGAACGGCTCCGGATGGCCGAGAAGCACGGCAAGGCCGAGACCATCGACTTCTCCCGGGAGAAGGCCTACGACAAGCTCATGGAGATGACCAAGGGCCGCGGGCCCGATCGGTGCATCGACTGCGTCGGGGCCGAGGCCCATGCCGGCGGGAGCATCGATGCGCTGCTGGACAAGGCCAAGGCGGCGGCCTTCCTCGCCACCGACCGGGCTCACGTCCTCCGCGAGGCGATCATCTGCTGTCGGAAGGGCGGGACCGTCTCGGTGCCCGGCGTCTACGTCGGATTCCCGGACAAGATCCCCTTCGGCGCCGCGATGAACAAGGCACTGACCTTCCGGATGGGCCAGACGCACGTGCCCAAGTACCATCACAAGCTCCTGGAGAAGATCCAGGCCGGCGAGATCGACCCGTCGTTCGTCATCACCCACCAGGTGCCCCTGGAGAAGGGCCCCGAGATGTACAAGACCTTCCGCGACAAGAAGGACGACTGCATCAAGGTGGTCCTGAAACCCTGACGGGTCCGGCGAGGGAGCCTGGTGCCTCGCCGCGTCCATCCCGCCTTCCCCGCCGAGCGTCGTCGATGCTAGGATGGGGCTTCGCGTTCCCGAGATCGCCCGGAACCGGAGCCGCACCGATGTCCACTTCCCTGAACCCGGCCCGCCGACCGACCTTGCGGCTCGTCGGCACCGCCGCGCTGCTCGTCGCCCTCGGCGTCGGCGCGGCGATCCTGCACGTGCCGGGCTTGAGGACGACGATGGCCGACGCCACTTCGAAGGCGGAACCCGCCAAAATCGACGGCGACCGGGCCTACGGCTACCTCAAGCAGATCTGCGAGATCGGCCCGAGGCCCGCCGGCTCGGCCGCCAACGCCCGCCAGCGGAAGATGGTCGCGGACCACTTCAAGAAGCACGGCGGCGAGGTCCGCGAGCAGCCCTTTGCCAGCACCGACCCGGTCTCGAACGCGCCGGTATCGATGGTCAACCTGATCGGCTCGTGGTTCCCCGAGCGGACCGAGCGCGTCCTCCTGGGCGTCCACTACGACACGCGACCCTTCCCGGACGAAGACCCCATCTTCGCCAATCGTCGACTGCCGTTCATCGGGGCGAACGACGGGGCCTCGGGCGTGGCCCTCCTGATGGAGATCGCCCATCACCTCCAGGGTTCGTCCACCCCCTGGGGCGTCGACCTCGTCCTCTTCGACGGCGAGGAACTCGTCTACGGCGGCGGGAACGACCAGACCGGCGATTACTTCCTCGGCTCGAAGGCGTTCGCCGCCGAGTACAAGAAGAGCCCCAAGGAGAAGGCGAGATACCACGCCGGCCTGGTCCTGGACATGGTCGGCGACAAGGATCTGCTGATCGACAAGGAGCCGTACAGCATCGACTTCGCCGGTTGGCTGGTCGAGGACGTCTGGAGCGTCGCCAGGTCCTTGAGGGTCAACAAGTTCCGCAACCGGACCGGCCGGGCCGTCTACGACGATCACCTGCCGCTCAACGACGCGGGCATCCCCTCGATCGACATCATCGACTTCGACTATCCCTTCTGGCACACCGCCAAGGATCGCCCGGAACATTGCTCGGGCGCGAGCCTGGCGGCGGTCGGCAAGGTCGTCACGGCCTGGCTGAACAAGCCTAAGCCCAATACCGTCAAATAAGATGTAAAGCGGGTGTGTGACGGTCTTTCTGGCTCCCTCCCCCCTTGCGGGGGAGGGCTGGGGTGGGGGGGCGTCGCACGGTCGGTGGCCCCGGACAAGCCGTTGATGTCACCGGACCACCCCCCACCCTAACCCTCCCCCGCAAGGGGGGAGGGGACCAAAGACCCGTCCTCGTCGCGTTTTATGGCTCATTCGACGGTATTGAGCCTAAGCCCGCCCGGCGCTGATCCCGAGAGTCCCCGCTCCGGTTCAGAGGTCTCGACCGAACAGGTGACGCATCTCCTCGCGCTCGCGGCGGGTCATGTCGAGGTCGAATCGGGCGGCGGAGAGTTCGAGGCGGAACTGTTCCAGCGCCTCGCGGGCCAGGGAGAGGGCCCGGCCCCGGAAGATGGCCTGCTCGCAGGCGTCCTCGGCCAGGGGCTCCAGCTCGGCCCGGAACTCGGCGGGCAGGGCGCCGATCCTCTCCCTCAGCGCCAGCAGTTCGGCGGGGACCGAGGCGGTTGAGGCGGAAGCCATGGGGTTCGAAACGGAGCTCATGATGCGTTCCTCGACTCGGGTGTAGAAGTAGTCTAACACGCCGATTGGCGAATGGCTCCCGGTTGTCGGTTTTCCTCCGGCTGGGTAAAAAGTGACGGCTTCGGGAAGTCGGCCGGGGGCGATCGGGCGGGCCTCGGCCCTTTGGCCTATCCCGATCGGGGGTTCGGGGGTAAATTCCGGGCCGATCATCGGCCGGAGGCCCGGGGGCCCGCGTTCGCGCGTCCCGGAGTGCCGGGAGGGCCGGGGCCAGAGGCAGGGAGGTCTCGCGTCCCATGGAGAAACGGGTCGCCCGAGTGGGCCTGGGGTCGACGTGCTGGCTGATCGTCGCGACGTGGGCCGCCACCGCGCAAGGGCCGGCGGCTGGCGATCCCGCGACGGACATGATCCGCGACGGCTTCGAGACGCCCAAGATCGCGTGGCGCCAGGAAGATACCGACGCGACGGTCAAGATCTTCGCCCACGATCGGACCAATCGCGCGGCGCACGAGGGGCTGCTCTCCGAGGGCTTCCAGTTCGAGGCCGGCATCGGCGGCGGCCTCTACTTCAGCTACGCCCTGCCCAGGGTCCCCGTCACGCCCGACCTCAAGGTCGGGCTCTACGTCCGGTCGAACCGGTCGGGCATGCAGTTGCTCGGCCGGGTGGTGCTGCCCGGCGACGTCGACCCCGACAGCCGGCGGCCCTCGTTCGTGCTGGTCCCGGGGACGATCTTCGAGTCGGCCGACCGCTGGCAGAAGCTCGAACTGGCCGACATGATGCCCTCGATCGAGCGTCAGGCCAGGGTGCTCCGGGCCTCGACGAAGCGGAAAGTGAGCCTCGAAGGGGCGTACCTCGAACGGCTGATCGTCAACATCTACGGCGGCGAAGGGGAGACCGAGGTCTACCTCGACGAGCTGACCGTCGGCCCGGTCCCGGCCGAGTTGCTGGCGACGCCCCGCGCCGAGTCCTCGCGAGGGGGGTCGGTCCGGATGATCGCCGATCAGCCGAGGGGCCCGGCCGAGCCGTTGGAGGCGCTCCAGCCCGGCCTCAACTCGCGGATCAAGCTCGACCGGAACCGCCTGACGAAGGACGGCTATCCCTGGTTCTTCAGCGCCGTCCGGGCGCCCGGGGCCGACCCCATCGACATCCGGAAGGCCGGCTGCGATGCCCTTGTCCTGCCCAAGGATGCCCCCGAGCAGGAGATCCGCGCCGCGATCGCCAACGGCCTGCTCCTGATCCCCGAGCTGACCGGGCCGGACGACCGCGTTTTGCCCGACGCCGACCGCCTGGCCGGCATGGCGGCGGCCTACCCCGGCCGAGACGCCGTCGCGTTCTGGTCGCTGGGCGAGAACCTGGGCCAGTCGACCGACATCGAGGCGCGGAAGGCCAGCCTCGCCCGGATCAGGGAGGCCGCCCAGGCGATTCGCAAGGCCAGGCCCGGCGGCTCGCCGCTGACCACCGGCACGGTCGTCGGGATGCTCCCCGAGTACTCGCGAGTCCCCCAGAACCTCGACGTCATCGGCATCCCGGTCGCGAGCTGGGCGACCGTCCAGGGGTACCTCGAACAATATCAATACCTGGAGCAGCGCAAGCTCCTGACGGCCCGGGGGAATCCCGACGCCCTGCTCTGGGCCTCGCTCGACGCCGCGCCCCCGCCGATCTATCAGGAGGCGATCTGGGGCACCGACCCGCCCCCGTCCTGGGGCATGCCGCGGGTCCAGCCCGAGCAGATCCGCCTGTCCACCTATGCCGCGCTGGCCGGAGGCTGCCGGGGGATCTGCTACCGCGCCGATTCCGACCTGACCTCCGGCCCCGGCCGGATGAACATGATCGAGATCGCCCTGCTCAACGAGGAGATCGACCTCCTGGAGCCGATCCTGGCCGACCCGGACAAGTCGGTCCGGATGCTCGACACGTACTTCCCCGACCCGCCGGCCCCGCAGTCGATCACGCTGTTCCAGATGGGGACGGCCGTGTCCAAGCCGCCGACACCGAAGGAGTTCCCGCCCCACCCGACGATCAAGGCCGCCGCCTTCACGACCAAGGACCGGCGGGGGACCCTGCTGATGCTCGCGGACTTTGTCCCCTACTCCCAGTATCAGCCCCCGCAGTCGGCGATGAATAACATCAAGCTGCTCGTCCCCGCCGCCAGCGACGCCCACGCCTATCTGATCACCGCCGGGGGCGTCCAGGCGTTTGGGAGCCAGAATAACGGCTACAACGCCAACGTGGGGTTCACGGCCAAGCGGGCGCCCGGCGGGATCGAGATGTACCTCGAAGACTTCGGGCCGACCGCCATTATCCTGGTGACGACCAACGTCGAGCTGAAGGACCAGATCGAGCGGGCGATCAACCGGGTCCGGCCGCTCGCGGTCAGCCTGGCGATCGAGCAGGCGGAGCTTCAACGCGCCTGGGTCGCGGAGATCGACTCGCTGATCCAGGACCTCCGCCATCCCCAGAAGGACTCCGCCGCCCTGCTCGACCAGGCGAACGAGCTGATCAAGTCGGCCCGCGAGGCCCTCGAGCGCGAGGACTACCCGACGGCCTGGAGCGAGGCCCGGCGCGTCGGACGACCCCTCCGAATCCTCATGCGTTACCACTTCATGGCCTGCTACGACGACATCGTCAAGGCGCTCCGGGATGAAGACCTGCCCTGCGGCCCGATCGTCATGGGCGAGCGCGAGAAGCCCCAGCCCCGCCTGATCGCCCCGATCGTCGCCGCCCCGCTCGCCTCATTCAGCACGCTGCCCCAGGCGTGGATCTGGTACGAGTGGATCAGGTCCGGCCGGCTCGGCAAGAATCTCATCCCCAACGGCGACTTCAACGACCCCGACACTCTTAAGAAGGGCTGGACCCCGGTGAGTTACCGGACCGAGGACATCCGGCCCGATGTCCGGCTAAACAAGGGGGGCGCGGACATGGACGCGCAGGACAAGGATCTCCCCAAGGAGGGCCGGAACCTCTACCTGGAGTCCAGGCCCCGCGATGGCCTGACCGTCGACTCCCTCGCACCCTTCGTCGACCATCCGGTCGTCGCGGTCCGGTCGCCCGCCGTGAAGGTGGGCGCCCGGCAGGTCTACCGGATCTCGGTCATGGCCTTCGTGATCCACGCATCCAACCCGGGAGCCGGCGGCGTGATCGTCCGCGACTCGATCGGCGGCGAGCGGCTCCAGTTCCGGACCCCCCAGGCGCTCGCCGAGGAGTGGTTCGAGATCGTCTACTATCGCCGGGCCCCCGAGGACGGCACGATGAGCATCACACTCGGCCTGGCCGGCTACGGCTGGGCCGCCTTCGACGACCTCAAGGTCGAGCCGATCGTCGAGACGATCGACCCCGAGCAGATCAAGCTCACGGCCAGGCCGAAGCGGAAGCCGAAGAAGCCCAAAGCCGATTCGGACTCCAAGGAGGCCAAGACGGACGCGAAGGAGAAGGCCGAACGGGCCTCGACCGCCCGGTCTCGCCCGGTCCCGGTCCGCCAATGAGCGGGGACGGCCGGCCGCTGCTGAGCGTCGTCATCGCGGCGACCGACTCGCCCGTTGCCATCGACCGTGCCCTCCGCGCCCTCGAAGGGCAGGCCGATCGGCGGATCGAGGTCATCGTCGTCGGGACCTCGGCAACCCTCGGAAGCGAGATTCCGACGGGAGACGATCGGCTCGCGACCCGCCGAATCCTGGCGCCTGGGGGCTCGGCCGTCCCAGGGCTTCGGGGAATCGGACTGGATGCCGCGCGAGGCCGGATCGTCGCGTTCACCGAGGACTCGTGCGAGGTCCGGCCGGGCTGGGCCGA
>JAJYDH010000679.1 GCA_021777685.1 Planctomycetota bacterium
GCTCGGAAGCTCCGCCGGCCTCGGGTTTCCCGGGCCGCTCCTGGCCAACCCCGGCGTCTTTCCCGCCGTCGGTCCTCCGGGGACATTTCCACGATTCGGCGGCGATCCGTCCTTCGGCAACGGGCTCGTCGGCCCTTCATCGTTCCCCGACGCGTCCTCGGCGGGCCCGACGCCCGAGGTCGCGTCGCCGGGCGTGGCCGCCGTGCCCGAGCCGCCCGCGATCGTCGCGACCTTGACGGGGCTGGCCCTGGTCACTCTCGCGGGAGCCCTTCAAAAATTGAAAAAGACGGAGTGAAGTGGATGAATCGGGAGGATGGTCCGGTAGTAAGTCCGTTCGTCGTCGAAGTCGAAGACGGGCTCGGGCGAGCCGTTCTCCTTCATCTTCCTGCGGATCTTGGGAATCCCCGTCCCCCGCGCCTCGGCCAGCCGGAGTTCCTTGAGGAAATCGCCGATCCGGCGATTCCTGGCGGGAGCCACGGGCCCCGGCCGTCCCGGTTGCAATTGCTCGCGCCTGATCCCGGCGACCGGCCCCGGGTAGTTGATGATCTCGATCCGATCGGGATAAATGTAAACCTTCGTCGGCTCTGGCGGGCCATCGTAGCCCCGATGATAGACCGCGTTGACGACGGCCTCCTCCATCGCTTCGAAGGGGAAGGCGAATGTCCGCTCGGCCTCGGCCCGATCGTCCAGCTTCCTGACCCGCTCGCGATTGACGCTCCGGAGAAAATCGAGGGTCGATCGGATCTGCTCGGGCAATGGGCCCCGGACGACCCTCTCATCGATGAGGTCGCCCGACGCGCCTTCCCAGAACCGGACGATTTCGATGCGAGCCCCCGGGAAGAAGCTGTCGGGGTCCTCGTTGAAGAAGAGGAGGCCGACGTTCCTGGGGACTTCGTGCGAGTTGATCGGCAGGACGATCCGCAGCTTTCGATAGAGTTCGTAATCGTCGACGGGAGTGTCCGCGAGGAGGATATCGCTCCCGACCTGATGCAGGAAGCGTCGGACGAGGGATGGTGAGATGTCTTCAAGCCTGGCTCGGAGATTCCGGCGATCGTCGAAGGGGATCTTCGCGGCCGATTCCATCAGTTGACGGCGGACCTCGCCCCTGGCCGCGACACTCATCGGACCCGAGCGGACGAAGTATTCCGGCCCGTCGTTCTTCGCCTCCGACGCCTGATAGGGGCGATTGTCCCCGCCGGGCGCCCAGATGATCAAGATGGCCTTGCCTTGATAGTCGGCGGGGAACAGGATCGGCTGATAGCCCGGGGTGATCCGATGGCAGGCCCCATGAATCTCCTTCTGGACCCGATCCAGGTCGAGGTCGTCCAGACCTCGCGGCGGCAGGATCGGGCGTCCTCCGTCTTCTTCGATCCCGAGGAGGAGATATCCGCCATTCAGGTTCAGGAGGTCGTTCGCGAAAGCACAGACCGTCCTGACGACGGCCGGCTCGATCGGATGATTCCAGGTCGCCTTGAACTCGACCCGGTTGTCCTCGATCGCTCGGTGGTGGATCAGATCATCGAGGTTGAAGGGCAGGCCGCCCGGTGTCCTGGGCTCGTCCATGGGACTATTCGCGCGTCCACGGCGTCGACGGAGATCGAATGGGATCTTTCCTCGGACGTCATTATCCCGGCGTGGACGGGGCTTTGTCGAGTCCACGCCTCACGGAGCTATTCAGCCCCTCGGCTTGGGGCTAAGATACGGGTTCGGCCGTCATCGGCCGAGCGTAGCTGCCCTCGGAGCCTCGAAAGATGTTGAATACGCCCCTCAAGGATTACGTCACCGGGCGGATCTTGCCCAATATCCAGACGCCGGCCCAGTATATCGGCGGCGAGCTGAACTCGGTCCGCAAGGACCACGGGGCGGTCAAGGGGACGGTCTGCCTGGCGTTTCCCGACACGTACTCGCTCGGGATGAGCCACCACGGCTTGCAGGTCCTCTATAGCCTGATGAACGCCCGCGACTGGGCGTGCGAGCGGTCCTTCACGCCGCTGCCCGACTTCGAGAAGGCCCTCCGCGAGCACGAGATCCCGCTCTACTCGCTGGAGACATTCACCCCGCTGAAGGACTTCGACGTCCTCGGGTTCTCGCTCCAGTACGAGATCGGCTATTCGAACGTCCTGACGATGCTCGACCTCGGCGGCGTCCCGCTCAAGGCGGAGGACCGCTCGGCCGACGACACGCTGGTCATCGCCGGCGGGCCGGGCGCCCAGAATCCTGAATTGCTCGCCCCGTTCATCGACCTCTTCGTGATCGGCGACGGCGAGCCGAGCCTGCCCGTCGTCTGCGACCTCTGGGCCGAGATGAAGGGGGACGCCAGCCTGAGCCGCGCCGACAAGCTGGCGAGGATCGCCGCGTCGGTCGACTGGGCGTACGTCCCCCGGTTCTACGAGATGACGTACGCCGAGGACGGCACGATCGCCGAGATCCACCGGACCCGCGACGACGTCCCGGCGGCCATCAAACCGTGCGTGATCCAGGGGCTCGACGACATCCCCCTGCCGACGGCCCCGATCGTCCCGTTCGTCGAGACGGCTCACGACCGGATCGCCATCGAGATCATGCGCGGATGCCCCTGGCAGTGCCGGTTCTGCCAGAGCACCGTCATCAAGCGCCCGCTCCGCTACCGGACGGTCGAGACGATCGTCAACGCCGCCCTCGAAAGCTACAAGAACACCGGGTACGACGAGATCAGCCTGCTCTCGCTCTCGACGAGCGACTACCCGAAGTTCGAGGAGCTGGTCACGCGGATGTCCGAGGTCTTCACCCCGCTCGGCGTGAAGATCTCGCTGCCCAGCCTGCGGATCACCGAGACCCTGAAGAAGATCCCGGCGCTGCTCCAGGAGGGCCGGCGAGGCGGCCTGACGCTCGCCCCCGAGGTCGCCCGCGACGACATGCGCGAGCAGATCCGCAAGCCGATCGACAACAAGGACCTGTACGAAGGGGCGGCCGAGG
>JAJYDH010000110.1 GCA_021777685.1 Planctomycetota bacterium
TATTACGCGGCCTATCTCGTGAAGGGGACCGACCTCCGGGTCAACAAGATCGACGCGGTCGACATCGACCTGGAGGCGAAGGTCGCGCGCGGGACGACCTGGGTGAACCTGTTCAGCCCGCAGAACCGCGACTACTCGGTCAAGGTCGTGCCGATCTCGCCCGACCGCGAGGCCCCGACCGCCGAGTCGAAGGCCGTCGCGACCCCGCCGCCGGGGACCGACGTCCTTTTGAGCTGGTTCGGCGCGCCCGAGGCCGGGCTCCGGGGGATGAACAACCGGGGAGGCGGGCTGGGCTTCGGCGGCGGCTACAGCTACGCCCCGGTCGGCAAGGCCGAGGAGCTGGAAGACGTCCGGGTCAAGATCTGGAGCACCAAGAGCTTCGTCGGCCGCTGGTTCGGCCCGGCGCCGGCGGCCTCGGCGATCCTGGATTCGGACCTCTCGCCCGTCGGCACCGACCGCCTCGCCGGGACGATCACCAACCGCCTGCCGGTCGCCATGAGGGACACGATCGTCGCCTTCGGCAAGCAGGTCTATTACAACGTCGGCACGATCGAGCCGGGCGCCACGGTGGACATCGAGAGGACGCTCGACCGGGCCCTGGCCAGCTACATCCAGGAGAAGCGGCCGACCTACGTCCCGGTGAACTACTGGAACCAGGCCGAGCCGGTCGACCGCGCCAACCTGGTCCGCGAGATGATGTTCCACGACAGCGACGCCTCCGGCCAGGACTCCGTCCCCAGCCGGACCCATCACGAGCTGGACCTGACCGGCCAGCTTTCGCTCGGCCGGCCGATGCTCGTCGCCAACGTCGACCGGCCGGGGACCCAGCTCGTCCTCGGCAACGCCCCCGGCGAGGCCAAGACCAACCAGGTCACGGTGCTCCGCGTCATTTTGCCTCTCAAGAAGGAAGACGCCGCGGCGAAGTCCAGATGATTCGAGGGCCCGATGGGACCGAGATCCTTCTATGCGGGAGTCGGCAGGAGTTACACCTGGAGCATCTTCCTGGATCGACTCCACCGAGGTGAGCCCGACGCCTATCTCATCCTGATCGGCACCGCTCTGGGAATGGCCGTCGCAGGCTGGGCCGGGATCAACACGCTGAAGAGGGGAAAAAGCCGATGATCGAGACGCACGACCTGACCAAGATGTACGGCGACATGTACGCCCTGAACCGGCTGAACCTGACCCTGAACCAGGGGGACGTCTACGGGTTCATCGGCCCCAACGGGGCGGGCAAGACGACCACGATGCGCATCCTGGCCACGCTGCTCAACCCGACCTGGGGCGAGGCCACGGTCTGCGGCTACTCGATCTACACCGGGGCCAAGGACATCCGCCGGGCCATCGGCTACATGCCCGACTTCTTCGGCGTCTACGACGACATGAAGGTCATCGAGTACCTCGAATTCTTCGCCGCCGCCTACCGGATCAAGGGGCCGGCGCGGAAGAAGATCTGCGAGGAGGTGCTCGAACTGGTCGACCTGACCTACAAGCGCGACGCCCTCGTGACCAGCCTCTCGCGAGGGATGACGCAGCGGCTCGGCCTGGCCCGCGTGCTCCTGCACGACCCGCAGGTCCTCCTGCTCGACGAGCCGGCCTCGGGCCTCGACCCCCGCGCCCGGATCGAGATCCGGGCGCTGCTCAAGGAACTCCGGTCGATGGGCAAGACGATCCTCGTCTCCAGCCACATCCTCCCCGAGCTTGCCGATATCTGCAACAAGATCGGCATCATCGAACAGGGCGTTCTGCTCGTCAACGGAGCGGTCGTCGACGTGATGAAGCAGGTCCGGACCGACATCGTGCTCAACATCGGGGTCGCCGACCGGACGACCGACGCCGCCAACATGCTCGAACGCCAGCCCGAGGTCGAGACCGTCCAGGACAAGAACGGCGTCCTGATCGTCAAGATGAACGAGGGCGTCACCCGGTACAGCTTCCTGGTCCCCCGCCTCCTCGAAGAGGGCTTCGAGGTCACCCTCTTCAAGGAAGACGAGATCAACCTGGAGACCGCCTTCATGCACCTGACGAAGGGGATCACGAGCTGATCGACGCGGAGATCCGATGGATGATGATCGGTCATCGACCATCATCCATCGATCATCGGTTCAGGGAGTGATCGTCCCCATGATCAGGAAGTTGACGCCGCCCCGGGCCGCGAAGAAGTTGCCCAGCGACTGCCCGCCGACGGTGAAGTTCGAATAGCCAGAGAAGTTGCCGTTGATGAGGACGCCGAAGGGGATGTTCCGGCCGACCGCGACGGCGCTCCCGGGTGCGATGGTGAAGTCGCCGTTGACGTAGAGGCCCTGCCCGGCGTTGCCCGAGCCCTTGGCCGCCTGGAGCTGGAGGCCGAGGTCGCGGCCCACGACCATGTTGGAGCCGTTCTCGAAGGTGAGGTTCCCGCCCACCTCGAACCAGTTCAGGTCTTGCGCGACGTAGAGGCCGGAAGACATGCTGAAGTCGGCATTGGTGAGGATGTCGAGCGTGTCGAGCTCGCCGCCCACGCTGATCGACCCTCCCGGCCGGATCGATTGGAGCGCGATCCGGTTGACGGGCTTGTTCCCGGCGATCACGATCGGGCCGGACAGGATGGTGTCCCGGTATCCCTCGATCGAGTTGATGAGGCCCGAGCCCACCGTGATCGAGGCGACGTTGAGGATGCCCGTCCCGTTCGAAAGGGTCGGGTTGAAGGTGTGAGCACCCTTCGTGGGCGAGTGCATCGGGATGATCTGGTTGATCTCGAGCAGCGTGTTGACCGTCGAGCCTTCCACGATCAGGTTGACCCGGCCTCCCGGTGCCGGCGTGGCCTGGATCGACCCGCCGCCGATCACCGAGGCGAAGAATTGCTGGCCGCTGAGGTCCGTGATCACCACGGCCTGGCCGCCGGCCGCCGTCTGCGACCGGATCTCCGCCATCCGCGACATCAGCACGCGCGTCTCGAGCCGACCGTCGAGCGTCGGTTGGAAGGCCCGTCGTGCCGGCCTCCGGCCATCCTTGTGTCCCAGCGCCATCCCTGTATTCCTCCTCGACGGGCCCGATTTCGGAGTCGAGCCCGGGCCGGGCTCGCCCGATCGGGGCGTCTTTTTCGCCTTCCAGGGCAACCTGCTCTCCTCTATCGGCGAGCCAGAGCCCGCCTCGTCGTCGATTCGGGCCGGAGAGAGGCCGGCACATGCCGCGCGGGAGCGTTGGGCCGATTTTTCCGATTGGGCCGATTATTGACCCTCGCCCGCGACACCTTCCTTGACGTTGCATCGGCCGCCGGCCCTGGGCGAGAATGGTCGGCCGCCCCGATTCAGCCCGACCCGACACTGAGGCCCCGACCCGATGCAATCGCCCCTGCTGTCGCAGAAATCGTCGAGGTTCACCGAGAGCGTGATTCGCGGGATGTCGATCGAGGCCGCCCGCCACGGCGCCGTGAACCTGGCCCAGGGGATGCCCGACTTTCCCGCGCCGGCCGAGATCAAGGCCGCCGCCTGCCGGGCCATCGAGGCCGACATCAACCAGTATGCCATCACCTGGGGCGCGGCGGACCTCCGCGCCGCCATCGCCGAGCACGCCGGATGGCACCTCGGCCTGGACGTCGACCCCGAGACTGAGATCACCGTCACCTGCGGGAGCACCGAGGCGATGCTGGTCGCCCTGCTCTCGGTCATCAACCCGGGCGACGAGGTGATCCTCTCGCAGCCGTTCTACGAGAATTACTGGCCCGACTGCGTGCTGGCCGGGGCCACGCCCCGGTTCGTCCCGGTCCGCCCGCCCGGCTGGACCTTCGACCCCGACGAGCTGGCCGCCGCCTTCAACGACAGGACCAAGGCCATCGTCCTCTGCAACCCGAACAACCCGACCGGCACCGTCTTCACCCGAGCCGAGCTGGAGCAGGTCGCCGCGCTCTGCCGGAAGTGGGACGTGCTCGCCATCACCGACGAGATCTACGAGCACATCCTCTACGACGGCCGCCCGCACGTCTCGCTGGCCTCGCTCGACGGCATGCGCGGGCGGACGGTGACGATCGGCGGGATGTCCAAGACCTACGCCGTGACCGGCTGGCGGATCGGCACGATGATCGCGCCGCCTTCGCTGACCCACGCCTTCCGGCAGGTGCACGACTACGTCAGCATCGGCGCGGCCGCCCCGCTCCAGGCGGCCGGGGCCGTCGCCTACCGGCTACCTCGCGACTATTACGGGCGGCTCGCCGCCGATTACCAGGCCCGCCGCGACCGACTCTGCGGGGCGCTTCTGGATGTCGGCTTCGACCTGGAGATGCCCCAGGGGGCCTATTACGTCATGGCCGGGATCGAAGCCTTCGGGGCCGTCGACGACGTCGAATTCGCCCGCCACCTCGTCCGCGAGGTCGGAGTCGCCACCGTCCCCGGCTCCAGCTTCTTCCGGGACAAGGAACTGGGCCGCCGCTACGTCCGATTCTGCTTCTGCAAGAGAGACGAGACCCTGGACCTGGCGATCGAGCGGCTGAGGAAGCTGAGAGTGGTGGCCTGAGCGATCGTCCTCGACCGAGGCACGGCTCCAGCGGTAGAATGACCGCTGATCGACAACCCGGGACCGATCGGAAGGACCCCAATGCCCGTCATCATCTCCGACGAGACCCTGGCTCAGGCAGGGCTGACCGAGCGAGAGGCGGTCGTCGAGATCGCCTGCCGGCTGTTCGACGCCGGCAAGCTTCATCTCTGGCCCGCCGCGAAGATGGCGGGGATGAGCCGGATCGAGTTCGAGCAGGAACTCATGAGCCGGAAGATCCCGGTCTATCGCCCGACCCTCGAAGACCTCGCCGAAGACGTTGCCACTTTGGAGCGGCTGAGGGCCCGCGAGTGAAGGTTGTCATCAGCGACACGTCGCCGGTTCGTGCGCTGGCGAATCTCGGACTGCTCCGACTCCTCGGGGAAATCTACGAAGAGGTCATCATCCCTTCAGCGGTCGAGTCGGAACTCGCGGACCCTCCGGCAGGTCATATCGCCGTCAAGGTCGCCGACCTACCGTTCGTCCGGGTCCATCCGGTCCTGGATGATTCGCGATTTCGTTCCTTTCTCGTCGATCTTGACCCCGGCGAGTCGGAGGCGATGGCCCTCGCCCTGGAATTGAGAGCGGATTTGATCCTGATCGATGAGACGGCCGGTCGGGCCAGGGCGAAGCAAGTGGGCCTGGACACGATCGGCGTCCTCGGCATTTTGCTGGAGGCCAAGCATCGGGGCTTGCTGGAGACTCTCGCGCCCTTGCTCGATCAGCTTCAGACCGAGCATCGCTTCTTCATCGGATCGCGCCTCCGGAACGATGTCCTTCGGCGCGCCGGTGAGTGAAGAAGTCGGTGCGAGACGCGGCCGGCCCCGTTGATGGCGGGGCCGGTCGGCGACTTCGATGTCAGCTCGCCCCGCTCAGCGGATCTCCTCGCCCGGCCGGGGGCCCGAGAGGGGGTTGCCCTCGGTGTCGAGGACGGTGATGACCTTCGCGAAGGGCAGGTCCTTGATCGCGGGCTCGACCTTGGCGCGGTCGCCGACGATCAGGATCGCCATCCGGCTCGGGTCGAGGTACTTCTTCGCGACCCGGTGGACGTCGGCCTGGGTGACGGCCTCGACGCGGTCCCGGTAGGTGGTGAAGTAGTCGGAGGGGAGGTCGTAGAGGACCAGCTCGGCCAGGGTCCCGGCGATCCCTCCGCCCCCGCCGCCCCGGCGACCGCCGCCGCCGATCGACTCGAAGCGGGCGGGGAAGCCCTTGATGACGCGGTCCTTGGCGAAGGCCAGCTCGGCATCGGTCGCGGGCCTGGGGCCGGTGATGTCGGTCAGCTCCTTGATCAGCTCGATCAGGGCGGGCCTGGTGTCCTCGGTCTTGACCGGCGCGCCGGCCTCGAACGGCCCGGGGCCCTTCGAGAACGCGAAGCTCGACCGGGCCCCGTAGGTGTAACCCTTGTCCTCGCGGAGGTTCAGGTTGATCCGACTGGAGAACTGCCCGCCCAGGATCGCGTTCATGATCGTGAGCGGGAAATAGTCGGGAGTGCTCCGGGACACGCCGACCTGGCCGACCGTCAGGATCGACTGGGCCGCGCCCGGCTTGTCGACCAGGTAGACCGTCACCGGCTTCGAGGCCGGCGGCTCGGGCAGGCTCTGGGCGACCGGCGAGCCCGGCTTCCAGTCCTTCAAGGCCGACTCCAGGACCGGCATGATCGCGTCGGGCGTGACGTCGCCGACCACGACCAGGGCCGCGTTATTCGGCACGAAGAGGGTCCTGTAGAACGACACGACGTCGTCGCGGGTCAGCCCCTTGACCGACTTCGGCGTGCCGGCGTTGGGCCGGCCGTAGGGATGGGCGTCGCCGTACAGGAGCCGGGGGAAGACGAGACCCGCGATCGCCGGGGGGCTGTCCGCCAGCCGGAGCAGGGCCGCGAGCCGCTGGGTCCGGAGCCGCTCCAGCTCCTTCTCGGGGAACGAGGGGCGGAGCAGGACGTCGGTGTAGATGTCCAGGGCCCTGGGCAGTTGCCGGGTGAGCGTCGTCAGCGAGAGGCTGCACGACTCGGGCCCGCCCCCGCCGTTGATCGAGGCCCCCAGCTCGGCCAGCTCGCCGGCGAGCTGGATCGCATCGCGCGAGGTCGTCCCCTCGGTCAGCAGGTCGCCGGTCAGCGAGGCGAGCCCCTCCTTGCCCGGCGGGACCAGCGTCCCGCCCCCCTTGACGACCAGGTTCAGGCCGACGATCGGCAGGTTGTGCCGCTCGGCGATCAGGACTTCGAGGCCGTTGGACAGCTTCCGCCGCTCGACCGGCGCCGGGGTGAAGGCCGGGTTCGGGCCGGGGATGGGCTCGACCGCGCGGTCGAAGGTGTCCTTGACCGACGCCGGGGGGACGCTCGCCAGCGGGGCCTGGGCCGAGCGGTCGACCGGGGTCTCCTCGGGCCGGGGCGTCTTCGGGCCGGGGTTCACGTCCAGGCGGACCCGGTTGGCGACCAGGTACTTGTTGGCCACTCGCTTCACGTCCTCGGCCGTGACGGCGTAGGCGTCGCGCAGCTCCTTCTTGTAGGCGAGGGGGTCGCCGTAGGTGACGTTATAGCGGTTGAAGAAGTCGGCCTTGGCCTGGGCGGTCTGGAGGCCGATGACGAAACGGCCCTCGATCGAGTTCTTGACCTTGCGGACCTCATCCTCGGTCGGCCCGTCGGCCTTCAGGCGGGCGATCTCGGCGTCGGCGATGGCGATGAGGTCGTCGAGGTTCCGCCCCTTCTGCGGGGTGATCGAGACCCCGAACGTGCCCGCCAGGACGCTGGTGAAGTGATAGGCCGAGACGTTCGCGGCGAGCTGCTTGTCGTACTGGAGGGCCCGGAAGAGCCGGTTCTCGTTCGGGAGCTGGCCGAGGATCGCCGCGAGGGTGTCAAGCGCCGCCTCGTCCTTGTCTCCGACCGCGACGGTCGGCCAGACGAGCTGGGTCCTGGAAAGCTGGACGGCGTCGGTCAGGGCCAGGGTCTTCGACCCGGCCAGGACCGGGACCCTCGGCTCCAGCTTCGCGACGTCGGGCCCCCTGGGGATCGGGCCGAAGTACTTCTCGACCAGCATCTTGGCCCGCACCGGGTCGATGTCGCCGGCCAGGGTGAGGCTCGCGTTGTTCGGGCTGTAATAGGTCCGGAAGAAGGTCGAGACGTCGGCGAGGCTCGCCGCCGAGAGGTCGGCCATCGAGCCGATGACGGAATGGTGATAGGGATGGTCGGGCGGGTAGACCAGCTCGTCGAGCCGCTCCTCGGCGATCCCGTAGGGGACGTTGTCCACCCTCTGCCGGCGCTCGTTCTTGACGACGTCGCGCTGGTTGTCGAGCTTGGCCTGGCTCAGGGCCGGGAGCAGGAAGCCCATCCGGTCGGATTCGAGCCAGAGGGCGGTCTCCAGGCCGTTGGTCGGCAGGGCCTCGTAATAGTTGGTCCGGTCGGTGCTGGTGCTGCCGTTGATCTGGGCCCCGAGCTTCTCCAGCGGGCCGAAGTATTCCTTGTCATGGTGCTGCGAGCCCTGGAACATCAGGTGCTCGAAGAGGTGGGCGAAGCCGGTCCGGCCGGGCTTCTCGTCCTTCGACCCGACCTTGTACCAGAGGTTCACCCCGACGAACGGGGTGGTGTGGTCCTCGTGGAGGATGACGGTCAGGCCGTTGGGCAGGGTGTAGGTCTCGACCTTGAGGTCGGGGATCGTCCGGGGCTTGTCCTCGGCCGCCGAGCGGCCCGGGAGGGACGGCCAGAGGGCCATCGCCGCGAGCGCCGCGAAAGTCATTCGTTTCATGTCTGGATGCATCCCGGAAAGGGACCTCGCGTGGTGTCCGGGCGGACGGGCAAGGCCCCGAGGGGAGCCGGGGCCGACGGATCGGTCCGTTGTACCCGCGCGCGAGGCCGACCGTCCAGGGTGGGGCGGAAAAGCCGGCCCGGCGGCCGGGCGAAATCTCCCCGTCACATCGGGGGGAATCCGCTCGTAATCCCGCGACGGCTCGATGCGGAAGCCGAAAATGAACCGTTTTTCACCCCAAAAACCGCCATTCCGGGTCGATTGACCCGGATGGCATCGATGCTGCTTTGGGATCGAGTGAACACCGCCGAAATCCACGAACTCGAAAATCAGGACCGGACGATGACCTCAACAAATGCTTTTGACCTGCTGATCCTGCCGATGCTGCAATGGACCCTCGCGACCTACGCGGCCTTCACCGCGATCTGGCTGGCACAGGCCGGTTTCCGTCGCCTGTTCGGGACGCCCCGGCAACGGCCGGCCGGCACCGCCGCCCGCCCGGGCGCGTATCGGCCGGCGTCGGGCCGGGCCGCCCGCCCCCGGCTCCGGGTGGTCGGGCTGTCGCGTTGAGGGCACGCATGGACGGGCCAACCGAATAAGATCTTCATCAAATCACATAATCGCCTTCGATGGGCTGCATCCGATCCTCCGGCCGGGGTCGTTCCTCGAAGACCTTCCAGTTCCTGGGGACGACGTAGATATCGTCGCCCTCGGCCAGTTCGAGTTCCCGGGAGCGTTCTCGGGTGAGCTGGACGAGGAGGTCGGTCCCGTCGAGGAGCTTCAGCTCGACCCGGACCGTCCCGCCGAGGTGGGTGAGCCGGCGGACGTGGGCGAACCAGCCGGTCCGGCCGTCGCTCTGGCGGGTCAGCTCCATGTCGTGGGGCCGGACGTAGACGCGGGCCCTCCCCCCGGCCGTCGGGAAGTCGACCGGCAGCGGGGCCTCGTCCTGCATCGTGTCCATCGACAGGATCGAGTCGAGCGGCAGGACGTTGACCGCTCCGAGGAACTCGGTGACGAACGGCGAGGCCGGGCGCTCGTACAACTCCTGGGGCGGCCCCATCTGCTCGATCTTCCCCCGGTTCAGCACCACGATCTGGTCGGAGACCTCGAACGCCTCCTGCTGGTCGTGGGTGACGAACAGGCTGGTGACGTGGACCTCGTCGTGGAGCTTGCGGAGCCAGCTCCGCAATTCGTCCCGGACCCGCGAATCGAGCGCCCCGAACGGCTCGTCCAGGAGCAGGACCTTCGGCCGAGGGGCCAGCGCCCGGGCCAAGGCCACCCGCTGCCGCTGCCCGCCCGAGAGCTGCGACGGATACCGCTCGGAGTAACCCGAGAGCTGGACCAGATTCAGCAATTCGTCGACCCGCCGCTTGATCTCGGCCTTCGGGAGCCGCTGGACCTCCAGGCCGAAGGCGACGTTCTGGCGGATGGTCATGTGGCGGAAGAGCGCGTAATGCTGGAAGACGAACCCAACCCCTCGCCGCTGGACCGGCATGTAGGTCGCGTCCTCGCCGGTCAGCTCGACCTCGCCCGAATCCGCCTTCTCCAGCCCGGCGATGATCCGCAAGATCGTGCTCTTGCCCGACCCCGACGGCCCCAGGAGCGCGACGAGCTGGCCCTCGGGCACCTCGAAGGAGACGTCCTCGACGGCGAAGTTGCCAAGCCGTTTGGTCAGGTTCCGGACCGCGATTGCCACTCAGTCATCTCCCATTCAAAGCCAATAGTCGCGAGTGGTCGGTGGTCAGTGAATCCAGGAATATTATCGCGAAACGCCCGGGTCCATTAGCACACTTTCTCTGGCTGACCACTCGCCCCGCGCGACCGCTAATGCTTCTCGTGGGCCTCGACGCGCTTTCGGACGAGTTCCATGCCGATGAGCAGGACGAACGAGATCCCGGCCAGGGCGACGCTGGCGGCGTAGGCGCCTTCGGGGTGGAAGCCTTCGATGGTGTCGTGGATGTAGAGCGTGGCGGTCTGGGTCCGGCCCAGGATGTTCCCCGAGACGACGAGCAGGGCGCCGAATTCGCCGAGCGAGCGGGCCACGGTCAGCGTGACCCCGTAGGCCAGGCCCCACCGGATCGAGGGGAGCGTGACCCGCCAGAACGTCCGCCAGCGCCCGGCCCCGAGGGTCCTCGCGACTTCTTCCTGGTCGATCCCGAACTCGCGGAGGACCGGCACGACCTCGCGGACGACGAACGGGATCGTCACGAACATCGTCGCCAGGACCATCCCCGGCCAGGAGTAGACCACCTTGAACCCGGCCGCTTCCAGGTGCCGGCCGAGCCAGCCGTTGGGGCCGTAGACGATCACCAGCATCAGCCCCGCGATGATCGGGGAGACCGCGAACGGGAGGTCGACCAGACCATCCGCGATCGCCCGGCCCCAGAACTTCTGGCGGACCAGGACCAGGGCGAACGCCAGGCCGAACAGCGTGTTGACCACGGTGGCCACCGCCGTGATCGAGAGCGTCAGGCCGAAGGCCCGCCGCGCGTCGGCCGACATCAGGGCGTCCCAGAACGGGCGGAAACCGCCGGCCAGGGCCGTCCTGGCCAGGGCCAGGGTCGGCACCAGGATCAGGGCGGCGAACCACCCGACCACGAGGCCGACGAGCAGACGACGGCCCCAGGCCGAGGCTCGATCATTCCCCATGACCGCCCCCTCGCCGACGCTGGATGAGGTTCAGGGCGATCAGGATGCCCAGCGACGTGGCCAGCAGGACGACCGAGACCACCATCGCGCCGTGGCGGTTGCCGCTCTCGATCTCGCCGAAGACGTACATCGGGCCGGTCTTGGTTTCGAGGGGGCGATTGCCGGCGACCATGACCACGCTGCCGAACTCGCCGAGCGCCCGGCTGAACGCCAGCGCCGTGCCGGTCAGGATCGAGGGGAAGAGCGTGGGGAGCGTCACCCGCCGGAAGACCATCCAGGGTGACGCGCCCAGGGTCGCGGCGGCCTCCTCCTCGCCCCGGTCGACCTCCAGGAGGACCGGCTGGACGCTCCGGATCACGAACGGGTAGGTGACGAACAGCAGGGCCAGCACGATCCCCGGCTGCTGATAGATCACCCCCAGCCCCGCCCGCCCCAGGACCGTCCCCAGGGCGCTCGACGGCCCATACAAGGCCACCAGCATCAGCCCCGTGACGACCGTGGGCACGGCGAACGGGAGGTCGATCAGCGCGTTCATGACCTCCTTGCCCGGGAACTCGTAGCGGACCAGCACCCAGGCGGTGGCCGTGCCCATCACCGCGTTGATCGCGACCATGACCAGCGCGGTCGAGATCGTCAGCTTGAGCGCGTGCCAGGCGAACGGGTCGAAGATCGCCTTCCAGAAGGCGGAAGGCCCCAGCTCGGCCGATTGGGCCGCCAGGACCGCCAGGGGCAGGACGACCATCACGCCGAGGTAGGCGAGCGTCGACCCTCGGAGGGCCAGGGCGGGCATGGTGTCGGTCCGGGTCGTCACTTCGTCCCCCCGCCCCGCCGGGTGAAGATCGACGACCAGACCCCGCCGGCGTCGAAGACCGTCTTCTTCACCTTCGGCCAGCCCCCGAGGTCGCGGATCGTGAACAGCCGAGGGGGCCGAGGCGGCAGGTCGTCGACCTTGAGTCCGGGGTTGACCGGCCGGAACCCGTAATCGGCCAGGATGGCCTGCCCCTCGTCGGAGAGGAGGAAGGCGAAGAACGCCTCGGCGACCTCGCGGTTGCCGTGGCGGGCGATCGAGGCCTCGACGAGCGCCGCGGGGCTCTCGATCTGGAGGGTGGCCTCGGGCGTGGCGTAGGGAATCGGCCGGGCGCCGAACTTCTTGCGGAGGAGCAGTTCGTTCTCGTAGGTCACGACGGCGTCGCCGGTCCCCCGCTCGAAGGTCGCCAGGCTCTGCCGGCCCGAGCTGTCCATGTTCACCACGTTGGCCTGGACCTTCGCCAGAAGGTCGCGGGCGGCGTCGGGGTCGGGCTTCTTCGACCCGCCGAGCAGCCCCGCGCCCCAGATGGCGGCGATGTTCCAGCGGGCGCCGCCGGAGGTCTTGGGGTCGGGATAGAGCACGCCGACTCCGGGACGGGCCAGGTCGTCCCAGTCGCGGATCTGCTTCGGGTTGCCGTCGCGGTAGCCGATGACGACCAGGCTCCGGGTGACGTTCCCCTTGTGGGGGCCGGCGTTCCAGCCCTTCTTGACCACCCCCGCCTTGACCAGGAGGTCCATGTCGCTCTCCAGCGAGAGCACGGCGATGTCGGCGTCGAACCCCGAGGCGATGGCCCGGGCCTGGGCGCCGGAGCCGTTGTACGACTCCTCGAACCGGACGTCGCGGCCGGTCCTCGCTTTCCACCTCTCGGCGAAGGCGGGCAGGACCCCATCGTGGAACGCCTCGCGGACGACCGAGTAGGCGCCGAGGGTCAGCGAGTCCGTGGCGGGCCGGTCGCCCGCCAGCCGGGGGGGCTCGCAAGACGGACCCAAGCTCGCCAGGACGAGGCCCAATGCCCAGCCGATGATCGCCCGCCCGCCTCGTCCCATGCCTCGCGTTCGGCCCCTCCGGTCAGATGGTCCAGTCGCCGACGTATTCCCGGTGCTTCAGGCTGTTCTCGCGCATCAGGTCGGCGAACGTGGTGCGGTCGACGACGTCGGAGATCGCCTGACGGACCCGGCCCCAGAACCCGAAGAAGTGGCAGTGGCCGTGGAAGTCGCACTCCTTCGGCCGCGACTGGCTCACGCAATCCACCGGCGCGATCGGCCCGTCGACGTACCGCATGACCTCGCCGATCGTGATCTGCTCGGGCGGCCGGGCCAGCGTGTAGCCGCCCTCCGCCCCCCGACGGCTCCGGACGAACCCGCCACCCTTGAGCTGGCCGAGGATCACTTCCAGGAATCGGACCGGGATCTGCTGCCGCTCGGCGATCTCGGCGATCTTCAAGGGCTCGGCGCTCGCGTGCTCGGACAGGGCATAGATCGCCCGCAAGGCATAGTAACACTTCGAAGAAACAGCCATCGGCGAGGCCCCGGTGCGATCGATCTTCGAATCGTCTCCATTTCGACCGTGAAAGTCAAGATGGGACGAAGGAGTGAATCATCGGTCCCCATCGCAATGGAATGATAGAGGTTCGGAATATGGGCGAGGATCTCTCGATCTGGAATCCGACGGGAGCGGCAAAACGCCTGCGTCTCTACGCTTGACAATTGGCCTGTTGTAGCGCAAGAATCGCTACTAGCGACCAGTGTGGGCCGTCGCCAGACGACCCCGGATTTTATCCCTGGCCGCTACTTTTCTGCGCCCCGCCGTTCCTCTGCCCCGACAACCAGGACAGCACATCCCAGAATTGTTCGTTGCCTCGATGGATCAAATGGTCAATCAGATCGATCCCGCCTTGGCCGAAACTCTTGGCCGGGCCGGCTAACCGAGCTTCTTCCTTCTTGCGGGCAGAGAAGACGCAGAGGTCGCAGAGTTGAAGAATCCGGCTTTTCGAAGAGTCGATGAAGAATATCTTCTCAACGATCTGTGACAACCTGAGCGGCCCCGCCGACAGGCGAAGTTGCCTGACCGATTTCTCGACATCCGCAACAATCTCCTTGTTTTCATCGGAGATGAGGATGCCGAGAGCATTACCCTTCAAGTTCGCCAGGTATTCGTTGACGACGAGTGCCACGAGCGGGAAAGCGGCGATATACGGATTGAAAGACACTCCGCTTCCGTATGTCTTGTGAACCCACCGTTGGAATTTCTTCTTCTCGATCGACCGGCAGACGAACTTCAGTTCGTGCTTTCGGGCGATCGCGAGCCACGAGTCTCGAAGGGCGATCCGATCGGACACGGGAACACCCTTGAATGCCCCGCGTCCTGCCCGAAGGTCGCTGGAATGCATCTCCGTCCCGTCGTTGGCAATCTCGGGAAACCGGCGTCCTAGACCTTAAACAAGCGAGGTGTTGGGCCGGTATTCTGAGCCAGCGGCTCCTTGCCAGGGTACGGACGACGATCGGGGGGCCTTGTGGCCCCAACTC
>JAJYDH010000111.1 GCA_021777685.1 Planctomycetota bacterium
AGGGTTCGACGCCCCGAGTGCCGGACGGAGGAGTGAGCCGGGCCGATGAGAAACCCGACGGAAGCGGGTCGATTCTGACGACCTGGAGCCCCCGGCGCACCACCACCCCGGAATCCATCATGAGCCAACCGGGTTTGCATCGTCCTCGGTCGGGAGCGGTTCTCCGTCCTTGACCGCCGCCACGCCGACCGCACACCGGCCGTTGACGAACGTCCCGTTTCACGACCCGAGATCCTCGAGGCCATCCTCCGATCGGCAGAGCCGATCGGAGGATCGGCCCAGGAGTCACGGTTGCCCCGGCCGGGTCGACCGCAAGTCCGACGACCCGGGCGGCAGGTCCCGGGCGGCCAGCGCGGAAATATCCTCGAGTTGTCGTCTCCAGATCGCCGCCAGTTGGCCGACCCTGGTCGGGTTATCCCGGGCCAGGTCATGCGTCTCCGACCGGTCGGAGCTGAGGTCATACAGCTCCCACGGGCTCTCCTTGCCCGAGGCGACGATCTTCCAGTCGCCCTGTCGGAGGGCCCGATTCCCCTCATGGAGCCACCAGAGCGATTCGCGTTCGATGACCACGCCCCGGGCGAAGGTCGGCACCAGGCTCTTGCCCGGAGCGGTTGGCACGGGCTTTCCTCCCCAGCTTTCCAGCCGCGAGGCTCCGGTCGCTTCGAGGATCGTCGGGACCAGGTCGATGACGTGCCCGGGGGTGTGGCGGATCTCGCCGCGAGCGGCGATCCCCTTCGGCCAGTGGACGATCAGCGGGGTCGAGATGCCTCCCTCGTGGACCCAGGTCTTGTGCCTGCGGAACGGGGTGTTCGCCAGGCTGGCCCATCCCGGTCCGATGCTGAGGAACGTCGCCCCGGTCCCGCAATCGGCCGCCGGGTCGTGGCCGTCGCCTCGGACCATGATCTCGGCGCTCGCGCCATTGTCGGACAGGAAAAAGACGAGCGTGTCATCCCAGGCCCCCATCCCTCGGACCTGGTCGAGAATCCGACCGATCTCGCGATCCATCCGGTCGACCATCGCCGCGTGCACGGCCATCTTGCACGCCTGGAATTCGCGAGTGGCCGCGTCGAGATCCTTCCACGGGAGCGGCCGATTCAGCTCGTTGGGTCCGAGTTTCTTGATCGCGTCGGGGAATGCGTAGGGCGGGCCCAGATCGCGCTCGATGGGCGCCAGGGACGAGCCGCCGATCCCCGACGCCTGCATCCGCCGCCATCGGTCGTCGCGGAGGGCGTCCCAGCCGGCCAGATACGCACCGCGATGGCGGGCGATATCCTCGGCGGGTGCCTGGACCGGGAAATGGGGCGCGGTGAAGGCGACATACCCCAGGAATGGCCGGCGGGGATGATGCTCGGCGTGGTCCTTGAGGCACTTGATCGCGTGGTCGGCGATCGCCGTGCTCGTGTAATAGCCGCTCCCGGCCTCGACCGGGGGGAGCGGCTTGCCGTCCTCGGAGTGCGACCGGGGCGTGAAGTGCCGGTCGTGATCGTCGAGGCTGTACGAGCGGTCGAACCCGTTCGCCAGCGGCTTGCCGTCGACATGCCACTTGCCCGAGTGATACGAGCGGTAGCCGGCAGGCCGGAGCATCTCGGGCAGGAGCCGGGCCCACGGCGGGCGCGTCCCCCGGGCGCCGCTCTTGATCCCCGGCAGGATGTCCCGACGCACCTGCTGGGCGTAATAGCCGGTCAGCAGGGCCGCCCTCGACGGCCAGCAGCGGGCGGTGTTGTAGAACTGGTCGAATCGGAGGCCAGCCTTCGCCAGCCGGTCGAGATTCGGGGTCGCGATCTCCCCGCCGTAGCATGAGGCGTCGGAATACCCCATGTCGTCGGCGACGATGATCAGGACATTCGGCCGACCCTCCCCCTCGGCGGCCGGGACCTCGGGGCACGCCGCGATCGACAGGAGGAGGGCGAAACCGGCGAGTCGGGTGATGATCTGGTTCATGGGCGATCGAAGCTCGCGGGGATGGAGGGCAAAGATGCATCATGGACGTCGAGAAGATCGAGGTCAACGCCTCGCCGGTAGGATGGGGACCTCGCAGAAGGTCAGCGCCGCGATCCCGTTCTTCCCCCAGAGCAGCCGATCCTGGCTCCAGGAGGCGCCATCCAGGTACGTCACCCGCTTCACGTCCGTCGGGGCCACCAACTTGAGGCTGACCCGATGCCCGACGGCCGAGCAGGAGGCGACCAGGCCCCTCCGGCCGTCGAGGGTGAATTCGCCCGCGAGGGAATCGTCGCACGCGACGGGCTGGTCGAACTCCAGGATGACCTCGTCCCTGGCGTCGTTCGAGAAGCCTGCCCGGACGAGGTCGGGCGGTGTGATCGGCCCGTCGAAGTCCTTCCCGTAATTGTCCCGCTCGACCAGCGGGCCGATCAGCCGGGCGAATTCCGAGTAGCCGGCGGCGGGGAAATGGCAGCCGCCGGGAGGCTTGATGCCGAGCGTCGACATGACGCTCAGGTTCGAGAACTGGGACGGCAGCCGGCGCTGGACCTCGCGGAGCCGATTGTCGGAGCCGTCGATCCCCATCGAGCAAGCCCTGGGCCAGATCTGGAACGCGTAATAATGCCGGATGTTGGGATAGTCCTCCTTCCAGGCGGACGCCATGTCGATGAAATACTGCCGATAAGTCTCCCAGCCATAACCGCCGGTGGGCCCATCGGCCCCCTGGTCGTTCTCGCCCTGGTGCCAGAAGACGCCCCGGATGCCGTGCGTGAGCCCGGCCCGTCGGACTCGCCAGAGGAGCCGGCCGTAGATCGTGTCCACGTCGGTAGGGTCCTCATCATTGCGCTGATGAAGGTCGATCCGGGTCCCGCCGACTGCTCCGTTGATGATGCAGATCGGGATCTTCCGGGCCTCGACCAGGCGCCTCGCGAGTTCCATCCCCCAGTAGCCGACCTGGGCCTTGCCCCCCTGGCGATCGCGAACGACCGCGTGTGCCCAGCGGTCCAGGCGGGCGCCCTGGGGATCGCCCGCCATGCTGCCGAAGCTCCGAATCCACTCGCTCGAGCCGGTCGGATCATCCTTGCCGAAGTCGGTAGCCACGGCGTTCGACTGGCCGTCGATGAGGTAGGCGTCGCCGCAGACGAGGTCCGAGACCGTGTCGATCAGGGTCTCGCCGTCACCTGCGATCGACCCGAATTCGACCTTGTAGCGGATCAACCCGGGCTTGAGGCCGACCGAGAACGCGTAGGTCCCGTCGGGCCGAGGCTTCTGGGTCGAGCGGCCGACCGGCTTTCCGTCGGCGTAGAGCTTCAGATAGACGGCCTCGGCCGCCCCGGCCAGGGAGCCGTTGTAATGGAGCGTCCCTTCGCCCTCGTCGTCGCGGGCGAAGAACTGGCCGTCGACCGGCTTCTCGTCCTTCCCGGGAACGCGCCTCGCCCAGGCGTCTCGCGAGGGCTCGGCGACCCGAATCGTCGTCGACCGTTCGGTCGCCCTGCCGCCGTTGCTCAGGGCGAGCTTGACCGTCAGCTCGCCGCTGTTGTGGGCCCTCTTCAGGACCAGCCTCCCCGGCGCGACCTGGCGGGTCGCCGCGAGGCCGTCCAGGGTCCAGGCGTAGCTGAGGTCCCCCGCGCCCGCCGCCCGCATGGCTTCGAGATTCTCGACCTCCGGCACCACCTCGATCGTCCCGCGACCGTCCCAGGTGGCCGGGGCCCGCAGGGTGAAGGCCGGGTCGGGGATCGCCTCTTCGATCCGGATCGGGATGTCGCGGGTCTTCACCGAGTCGGGGTAGATCGCCTTGAACCGGAGGGTCGCCGATCGATCTCCGAGCACCCGGCCCGCTTCGAACCGGTAGGAGAACCGATCCGTCGCCGTCACGGTCTCCCGGCCGTCCTGGATCACCAGCCAGTAGACTTTCTGGGCGCCCCCGGCCTCGGCGGAGACGGTGGCAACGCGTCCTTCCTTGATGTCGATGCTCTCCGGCGAGGCCGAGAATCGGTCGCCCGGCCGGACCAGCGGGCCGACCAGCGTTTGCATCGGCCGGAGGTTCTCGTATTGCAGGCGGACCCAGGCGGCCGGACGGGCGACGCTCGAGATCCGGACCTCGTCGATGTCGCCGACGAAGTCGTAATCGTGGTACCAGCCGCCGATCCAGAGCCGGGCCGGACTCTTGATGTTCAGCTCCGGCCTCGCCGAGCCTTCGAGCTTCCCGTTGAGGTAGACCCTGCCGTCCCGACGGTCGTAGGTGTGGACCACGTGGACCCACTCTCCGAGGGGCAGGGTGGCCGGCGCGTCCACGTCGGAGAAGTTGCTGTCGATATGAACGTGGGGCGGGCTCCGCAACTGCATGCGGATCTTGCTGCCGCGACCGCCCGCCTCATTCCCCCAGCCGACGATCGTGGTGTTCGGGACCTCGGCCCGGAACCAGGCTTCCGTGCTGTGGGACGCGGCTCCCGAGGGATAATCCGGTATCTTGTCCCCGCCGAAGACTCCCTTGCCTCCCGGGAAATGGCGAGCCCGGCCGATGACGCCCGCGGAGGCCGACGTCCCGGTGTCCCGCGTCGAGAGCGTGCCGACCTCGTCCCGCGCGGGATCGTCCATGTGCCAGACGCTCAGGTAGCCGTTCGACGCGTTGAACACCGCCCGGCCGTCCGACTCGCTCCTCGCGGCCGGGTTCCCCCAGCGCAGCCGGATCTCCCGACGCTCGTTGCCCTCGATCGACGGAAGTCGGACCCAGACGCTGGCCTGTCCCCGGGCCGCGTCCCACTCCTCGATCTGGTAGGAGAGAGGCTCGCCCCCGGCCGAGGTGAAACGGATGTCCTCGCCGTGCGGCCCGGCCTGGTCGAAGTCGAAGAAGTCTCGATGCAGCCTCACCAGCGCGGGATAGCCTTCGACCCTCGCGGGCGCCGGGATGTCGGCGCCCTCCGGGGTCGTCAGGAGATACATCGAGCCGGAATGCTTCCATCCCGGATCGTCGGCGGTGGCGTGGCCCTGGCTCGCCAGGAGGAGCGAGGCAACGCAGGCCAGGTGCAAGGACAAGGATCTCGATCGCATCGTGGTACCCCTCATCGGCGACTCGTCTTCACTCCCCGAGGCTCCGTCACCCTCGCCGGTCGGGCCGGAGATGATCCTCAGGCTCGCGTCTCGAACCCGGACAACGTCGAGGAGCCGCCGCCGAACCGATCGGCCTCGATCCCCATCCGTTGGAGCATGCTGACATAGAGGTTGCCGAGCGGCGGGTGGTCGTCCTCGTCGAATGCCAGGTGCTGGCCGTGCCGGAAGCCGCCAGGGCCAGGATGATCGGCATGTTCTTGACGCTGTGCTTGCCGGCGTCGCCCAGGTTGCTGCCGAAGAACACCATCGTCCGGTCGAGCAGGCTCTCGCCGTCTTCCTTCGTCGCGCGTAGCTGGCCCAGGAAGTCGCGGAGGGTCTTCATCTTCTCCAGCTCCAGGATCTTGAGCTGGGCGATCTTGGCGGGGTCCTGGCCGTGGTGCGAGAGGTCGTGATGGCCCTGATTCACGCCGGGGGATCGGCGGGACGTCGCTGGTTCCCAGGAGTTGCAGCGTGATCAGGCGCGTCGAGTCGGGCTGGAGGGCGAGGTGGCTCTGGTCGAACCAGAGCCGGGTCTTGCCGATGGAGTCGGCACCCTTCTGGATGTTGAGCGGGGGTCTGGAGTTAACTTTAGGCTTGGGCTTCTTCGACCAGGCGGACGCCTGGGTGAGGCGTTGCTCCAGCTCGCGGACGCTGGTGAAGTATTCGTCGAGCTTCTCGCGGTCTCCGGCGCCCAGGCCCCGCTCCATCCTCCGGGCCTGGTCGCGGACCGCGTCGAGGACGCTCTGCCCGTCGGCCAGGCGTCGGGCCGGGGCCTTCACCTCGTCGGGTCGGCCTTCGAGGAAGAGCCTGGCGAACACGCTGGACGGCCAGTCCTCCGTGGGCACGGGGGCGCCGCTCCGGGTCCAGGAGAGGCCCGACCCCTCGCACGAGAGCGTCAGCGTGGGGAATCGCGTCTGGCCGTGGATGTGATCGGCGGCGAACTGGTCGAGCGAGACGGAGTTCTTGAAGCTCGCCCGCCGCTCGGGCTGGGGGGCGGCGGTCAGGAAGCTCAGGTTGGAATCGTGGCTGGGGCCGACGTCGGGGTCCGACAGCCCGGAGATCACCGAGAAGTCATCGCGGAGGTCCCGCAACACGTCCAGGTCTGGCGACATCCGGTATCCCCGGCCCGAGTCCTCCGGGAAGAAGAATTCCGGGTGCATCCCCTGCGGCGTGTTGATGCAGACCATCCGACGGGGCACCCCGCCGGGAGTGGCCGCGAGGCCGCGCCCGGGGTGAGGCGCGTCGAAGAGCGGCAGGGCCATCGCCTCGCCGGCTCCTCGGAGGAATGTCCGTCGGTGAACCTTCATGATCCATCCTCTCAGGGACAGGAGGCGGTGCCGGTGGACGGGGACTCGGGACTGCTTGTCTGCCCGGACTTCACTTGTTGCGGAAGAGGTCGCTCCGGACGATCTCGTGGTTCAGCGACCGCAGGCCCTGATCCTTCGCGACGATCGCCTCCAACGCCTCCCGGTCCGAGCCCCGAGTCGCCCGCCCGGTGGAGTAGGCGATCAGCTTCGAGGCCAGGGAGCGGGCCAGCTGACCCCCGGGGACCTCAGGCGGACCCCTCCCACCACCGCTCGAACCGATCGACGATGGGATCGTTGGGGACCTTCGACGCATCTGGTGACCATCCAACCGGCGATTGTCGTCGAGATACAAGCATGCAGGAATCGCCGGCAGGGTCCATTCCGGGGCCGATCCGGTGGCGCGACTCCATCGATCAGGCCAGGCGCACGGTCTGCCCCGTCTCGGCGGAGCGGCGGGCGACGTCCAGGATCTCGGTGACGATCAGGTTGTTCCGGAGCGATGAGAGGCCCGAAGGTTTGACCTCACCGCGCACCACGGCCGCGAAATAGCCGAGGGAGTCGTTGAAGGGCGGGGTGAGCGGGGTTGCCGGCCTCGTCTCCTCCGGTTTCCCCGGGAGGCGGACGCGCAGCCCGTCCTGGGCGACCGTCAGGACCTGGCCGATGCGCCCGTAGATCTCCATGTCCTTCCGGTCGAAGGGCCAGTTCCACGACGCCTGGATGATCGCCTGCGCCCGAGGATATTCCAGGATGATCGTCGCCTCGTCATCCACCTTCGGATAGACGTCGGGCTTGAGACGCTGGGTGACGGCGGTCACCGAGGTCGGTCGCGCGTCGTCCATCAGCCAGGTCATCAGATTAGCGCCGTAGCAGCCGAAATCGAAGAGGGCGCCGGCCCCGTTCCTGGCGGGGTCCGTGAGCCAGTCGAGGAACTCGGGCTGGACCCCGATCTCCTTCGGCCCTCGATGGCCGTCGTGGATCACGACCTTGCGGATCTCGCCGAGGGCCCCGGCCTCCTTGGCGAGGCCGTAAGCGGCGTGATTGGAGGCGTACCAGGTCGTCTCGTAGTTCACCAGCACGGGGATCTCGGCCTCGGCCGCCGCCCGCTCGATGGCCCGGGCCTGATCGATGCCGATGGCGAGAGGCTTCTCCATCATCACCGGGAGCTTCCGGGCGGCGCAGGCGGCGACGACCGCGAGATGGTCGGCGGTGCTGGTGAAGGCGACCACGGCCTGGGGCCTGGCCCGGTCGAGCATCTCTCCGAGCGACGCGTGGACCGTTGAGGGATCGAGCCGGGACCTCTTGATGTAACGCTCCGCGACCTCGCGATCGGGCTCGGAGACGCCGACGATCTCGACATCCTTCGAGTCCCGATAGCGGGAGAGGAAGCCCGACGCATGGCCGTGGACGAGCCCGGCCATGCCGAGCCTGAGCGGCGGCCCTGCCGGGGCCGCGCCGCCCATCGTCGCGACCGCCAACGACCCGAGGAATTCTCTCCGTCGCATCGCATTCCCCTCATCGGAACAGCTTCGGGGCGAGATCGCCGAGGTAATGACGCCAGTTGATCCAGGTGTGGCCGCCGCCGCCGATCTGGACCTCGTGCTTGATCCCACGCCTCTCCAGCACCCCGGCCAGCGCCTTCGAGCCGGCCAGGAGGGAATCCTTGTCGCCGACGCGGATCTCCAGCCGCTTGACCGTCGCGTTGACCTTGTCGGCCGCCGCGAGGAAGCTCTCGTTCCGCTTCTCCCATTCCTCGGCGTTCCCGCCGAACAGGCCGGCGCTCCAGATCCCCACGTAGGCGAAGCGATCCGGGTTCGTGGTCAGCACCCTCAGCGTCTGCCCTCCGCCCATCGACAGCCCGGCCAATGCCCTGTTCTCCGGCCCCGACTTCACCCGGAGGGTCTTCTCGACGGTCGGGACGATCTCCTTGAGTAACTCGTCGGTGAACCGATTCTGGGCGGCCTCTCTCGCGGCCATGACCTCGGGGGAGGGCGGGGCGTCGGGCGTCGGGCGCGGAAGGTTGCCCGGGCGCGGCAGGCTGCCGTTGGGCATGACCACGATCATGGGGACCGCCTTCCCGGCCGCGATGAGGTTGTCGATGATGAAGCCGGCCCGGCCGATCGTGCTCCAGCCCGAATCCTCGTCGCCGGAGCCGTGCAGCAGGTAGAGGACGGGGTACCGCTCCGATCCGCCCTCGTACCCCGGGGGCGTATAGACGTGCATCCGACGCGGCATGCCGAGGGTGCCCGAGCGATACCAGACGGCGCGGACCTCTCCGTGCGGCACGTCCTTCGTCATCTCGAACTCGGCCTCTTCCCCCGGCACGAGGAACAGGCTGTCGAGGCCATTCAGGCCCGGCTTGATCATCGGGTTCTTCGCGTCGATGGTGCGGACGCCGTCGACGTTGAACGAGTAGCTGTAGAAGTCGGGGGTCAGCGGCCCTACGGTCCTCGACCAGACACCCTGGTCATCCTTCTCCATCTTGCCGGATTGGCCGAAATCGCCGGAGACGGAGACCTCGCCCGCCTTGGGGGCGTAGATCCGGAACGTCACCCTGTGGTCGTCGGAAACCTCGATCGACCTCAGGGTATCATTCGGGGTGGACGGGCGCCGGCCCTGGGCCCTGACGGTCGTCGAGGAGGTCAGCACCAGGAAAAGGGCGCCGAATCGGAAAAGGTTCGAGATCATGGATGATCCTCGCGAGGTGATCCGTCGCGCCATCGGGTCGAAGCTCGCACGGAAAGGGCATTTGACCGGACGCAGGAGGCGGAAACAAGGCCCCGGCAGCGATGGCCTCGCGTCCGAGACGCATCGGAGACCGACCGGAGAGGCCGTTGACTCGACCCGAACTCGCCAATCGTTCCACCGGACGACCCGAGTTCTTCGGGCCGTTGTCCGGATAGATCACCAGCCGCTTGGCATGCCGGAGGTCTACCCTGGTCAGGCCCCACCACACCCGCAATGAGTCGACCCGGGCGCCGCTAGTCTCGAGCGAGCCGAAGTTCAGCATCGACGCCCCGCTGGCCGCCATCAGGATGCCGAAGGGGGCCAACTTCACCTTCAAGGGCGGGTCGTGATCCAACCTTTGGCCAGCTCACCGTCGGCATTGGACCGGGTTTTCCCCCACGGAGATCCTCGCCCGGGGCCACTTGTGGAGCCCCTTCACGCCCGTCTCGCGACCCCGGCCGGAGCGTGACTCGGCTTGCCGGGCGTTGTCGTCGCAGAGGACCGTGACCAACTCGGCCTGGAACGAGCGGCGTTGGAATCCGGTCAGCCGCCTGGCTCCCGGCCGGATCAGGGCATGGCCCCGGATCACTGGCATCTCGCCCGGCCGCGCGGGATCTTGGGCACGGGCGAGATCGTGGGGTCAGGGGGGATTTCTCGAAAAACCTCCGGGCTCTCCCAAGAAGATCGCCGCCCGATCGTGGTCTGGTTGGAAGCGACACGATCCCCTCCGGCGAGCATGACGCATGACGGGTAAGCCCCACGACGTCGACGCCGACTGGGTCCGGTCGGCCGTCGAGCGATTCGAAGGCCCGCTGACCCTGTACGCCGCCCGCCTGCTGGGCGACGCCGAGTCGGCGCGCGACGTGGTCCAGGACACGTTCCTGCGGCTCTGCGCCCAGGCCAGGGAGCACGTCGACGGCCGATTGGCCGAGTGGCTCTTCACGGTCTGCCGGAACCGGGCCCTCGACGTCCTGAGGAAGGAGAGCCGGATGACGCAGCTCAGCGACGAACAGGTCCAGGTCCGGACCAGCCCCGACCCCGGGCCGGCCGACCTGGCCGAGCGCCGGGAGTCGGCCGCCCGGGTGCTCGGGCTCCTCGAAACCCTGCCGAAGAGCCAGCGCGAGGTGATCCGCCTGAAGTTCCAGAACGGCTTCTCCTACCAGGAGATCAGCCGGATCAGCGGGCACAGCGTCGGCAACGTCGGCTACCTGATCCATGTCGGCCTCAAGACCATCCGCGGACAACTCGCCGAAGGCCCCGCGGCCAAGGCCCAAGCCTGAAGAGGAGGCCGACCCATGCCCATCGCCCCCGACGACCCCCGCCTGACCGCCCTCGCCCTCGGCGAGCTCGACGACCGGGAACGACCCGAGGTCGAAGCCCTGATCGCCGACGACCCCGAGGCCCTCGCCCTCGTCTCCGACATCCGGGCCACCGCCCGATTGCTCACCGAATGCCTCCGAGCCGAGGCCACGCCCGGCCTCGCCCCCGAACATCGACTGGCGATCGAGACCTGCCTCCAGGCGCCCGCCGAACTCGCCGCTGCCCCTTCGATCAGGCCCCGTCGGCGCTGGGCCGGCTACGCCGTCGCCGCGGCGATCCTCGGCCTGGCCGCGACGTTGATCGGCCCGTCGATCCGGCACGCCGAGCAGGCCCGCGAGCCCATGTCCGTCGCTCTGGGTGAGCGCGTCGAGGCCCCCAAAGCCGCGCCGGCGACTTCGCCAGCCGAGGCGACTCCTTCGACCCGTCGCGCGATCGACCGGTTCGACCGGCCCTCCAAACTCGATCGCAAGGCCGTTCGCGATGAGCCCGGGGAATCCCTCGCCTCGCCGCCGGACAGCTCGGGGATGGCACTCCAGGCGGGCTTACCGCCGCTCGTCGCTCGACCCCCTTCGGGGCCGACTCCCATCCTCCGGCCCGCGAGAGAGGTCGAGGAGCTCGCCCGTCGTTCCGGCCTGGAAAACTCGGTCGCTCCCCTCGACGCCAAGGCCGACAAGGAAGCCTTCGGCCGCAAGGAATCTCAGTTGGCCCTCCGGCCCGACACGGCCCCCACCGACGCCAACCGGGCTGTCTCCGAGCAAACAGGCCAGCCCGACCGCTCGAAGTCACAGCCCGCCCAGCTCGATTCCCGATCCGCCGGAACGCTCGGCGATCGGGCCGGCAAGGCCGGCCCGGGGGACATGAACCAAGGGCAACCTTCCACCGTCAACAACCCGTTCCTGGACAACTCGCGCGGGCAGAAGGCTCCGATCGTGGTCGGGACGCAAGCCGGCGGGATTGGCAACTTCAACGGGGCGCGGGGATCGGGAATCCCCGCGTTCGAACGAGAGGCATCAACCCCGCTCGCCCGGGCCAACCAGGGCGGATTCGCCGGAGGCGGGGGCGGCATCGGCGGGGCTGGCAAATTCGGCGGCGGCCAGATGAACGGCTCGCGGCCATCCGACCAGCATGCCGCTCAAGCCTCGCAGCCTCCGAGGGCCAATCCGGGACTGGGAAGGGAATTCGCCGAGAGGGCTTTTCGGCTTCCGACCGCTCCTCCTCCCGCCGATCCGGCCGCCAAGTCTTCGATTTCCACGCGCCCCAACCCCCGGCCGGGCGAGCCCATCGCCCTCGGGATCGACAGGCGGGATCGGCCCGAAGCACTCCATGCGATGGACTTGGGCGGCAAGCCCTCGCAGGCGACCCCACCGGCGGCCGTCGCCCAGGCCGGGTCGATCGTGCGGCTCTTCAAACGTGGCGAGAAGGCGAAGGAGGACCTCGCCAAGCAGGCCGGACAGCCTCAGGCCGGTCAGCCCAACCAGAACCAGAAGCCAGGCCAGCCCCAGCCGCCCGGACAGACTCAGGCCGGCCAGCCCGACCAGAAGCAGGGCCAGCCTCAGCAGGGCCAGGCCCAGGTCGACGACGAGCAAAGGGCCAGGACGTTCCAGGAGATGGCCGAGGAACGCCGCAAGCGGCTGGACGACCAGGCCGGCGCCGGCGAGGCGTTTCAGCCGATCGTCGATAACCCGTTCCTGCCGGTCGCGGAGAACCGCCTCTCGACCTTCTCGATCGACGTCGACACCGCCTCCTATGCCAACGTCCGCCGCTACCTCAACCAGAACGCCCGGCCCCCGGCCGACGCGGCCCGGATCGAGGAGCTGGTCAACTACTTCCCGTACAGCTACCCGGCCCCGCGGGGCGCCGACCCGTTCTCGGTCAACGTCGAGGTCGCCCGCTGCCCGTGGGACGCCGGTCATCGCCTGGTCCGGATCGGCCTGAAGGGGCGCGAGGTCGACACGAGCAAGCGGCCCCCGAGCAACCTCGTCTTCCTGATCGACGTCTCGGGCTCGATGCAGGACATCGAAAAGCTCCCGCTCCTCAAGGCGGGGATGAAGCTCCTCGTCGAGCAGCTCGGCGAGAACGACCGCGTGGCGATCGTCGTCTACGCGGCGGCCGAAGGGCTGGCGCTCCCCTCGACCTCCTGCTCGCAGAAGGAGAAGGTCCTCTCGGCCCTGGAAGAACTCCAGGCCGGCGGCTCGACCAACGGCGGGCGGGGCATCCAGCTCGCCTACGACGTCGCGGTCGGGAACTTCATCAAGGGCGGGACCAACCGCGTCATCCTGGCCACCGACGGCGACTTCAACGTCGGCGTCACCGAGGGGCCGGACCTGGATAAGCTGATCGAGTCGAAGCGGGCCTCGGGCGTCTTCCTCAGCGTCCTCGGCTTCGGCCGGGGGAACGTCAAGCACGACAAGCTCGAAAGCCTCGCCGACAAGGGGAACGGCCAGTATTGCTTCATCGACACGATCAAGGAGGCCCGCAAGGTCCTGGTCGAGCAGATGGGCGGCACTCTCGTCACGATCGCCAAGGACGTGAAGATCCAGGTCCGCTTCAATCCGGCCCGAGCCGCCGCCTACCGGCTGATCGGCTACGAGAACCGGATGCTCCGGGCCCAGGATTTCGCCGACGACCGGAAGGATGCCGGCGAGATCGGCGCGGGGCACTGCGTCACGGCCCTTTACGAAGTCGCACCGGCGGGGCAGGGGGGGCGCCTCGCCGAGAAGGACAAGGCCGACGCCGACGCCGCCAAGGTCCCCGAGGCGGAACTGCTCAACGTGGACCTCCGCTACAAGGCCCCCGACGGCGACGTCAGCAAGCTGATCTCCCGCCCGATCCCCGACGACGGCCGCGACTTCGCCGGGGCGTCGGCCGACTTCAAGTTCGCCTCGGCCGTCGCCGGATTCGGGATGCTCCTCCGCGACTCGCCCTACAAGGGCACCCTGACCTGGCCCGCCGTCTCCGAGCTGGCCGCCGGCTCGATCGGCACCGACCCCGGCGGCTACCGCAAGGAATTCCTCGACCTGGTCCGCAAGGCCCAGGAGGTCGTCCCTCGCTGAGGGCCGGACCTCGACGATGGCCGCTCCGGACGGCGGGCCGCGACCCTTCGCGGCCCGCCGATCCTTATTTCAAGTCAATCGAGTGCCCGGGGAAAGGGGACGGGCACCTCCGCTTCGTTCCGGAGCCAGTCCCCTTTCCCGGGCCCGGTGGTGCTTTCACGGGTCGAGGATCAGCCTTTCCACTTCCACTCGCGGATCTCGGGCATGTCCTCGCCGTGGGCCTCGACGTATTGCCGGTGCTCGATCAGCTTGTCGCGGACCATCTGCTTCTCGTAGGCGGCCTTCGGGCCGAGGTGCGGCACGCGGTCGATCACGTCCTCGAAGAGGTGGAACCGGTCGAGGTCGTTGAGGACGGTCATGTCGAACGGGGTGGTCGTGGTGCCGTTCTCCTTGTAGCCCCGGACGTGGAAGTTCCTGTGGTTGGTCCGCCGGTAGGTCAGGCGGTGGATCAGCCAGGGATAGCCGTGATAGGCGAAGATCACCGGCTTGTCCCTGGTGAAGAGGACGTCGAAGTCGAAGTCGTCCATCCCGTGCGGGTGCTCGCTGGCCGGCTGGAGCTTCATCAGGTCGACGACGTTGACCACCCGGACCTTCAGGTCGGGGAGCTGTTTGCGGAGGAGGTCGACGGCGGCCAGGGTCTCCAGCGTGGGCACGTCGCCGGCGCAGGCCATGACGACGTCGGGTTCGGAGCCCCGGTCGTTGCTGGCCCAGTCCCAGA
>JAJYDH010000112.1 GCA_021777685.1 Planctomycetota bacterium
GCCCATCGGGTTGTACGCGCCGACCGAATTCCACGGCCTGAAGACCGCCGAACAGCTCGACATCCTCCCCAACCTGATCATCCGAGCCCTGAAGGCCCTGGCCACGCCGCTGGTCGTCCTGGCGATCCTGAGCGCGATCGTCACCAACGACGTCCGGGGCCGCCAGGGGGGCCGGATGATGTTCTATTACCTGGTCAACACGATCGTCGCGATCACGATCGGCCTGGTCGCCTCGAACCTCGTCCACCCGGGGGTCGGCGCGAAGCTCTCCGAAGCCCCTCCCGTGGCCGCCGCTCCCCCTGCCCCTGGCGCCAAGCCCGAGCCCAAGGGCCTCACCAAGCTCCTCTACGAGATGGTGCCCGAGAGCATCGGCGACTCGTTCGCCAAGAATCACCTGGCGCAGCTCGTCGTCGTGACCCTGGCCCTGGGGATCGGCCTGGCGAAGATCCGCGACGAGCAGCGGGCCCGGGGCGAGAACTCGGTCCAGGTCATCATCGACCTGGTCACGGTCGGCTTCGAATTATTGATGAGGGTCCTGCTCTGGGTGGTCGCGCTGGTGCCGCTGGCCGTCTTCGGCGTGGTGGCGGCGAACATCATGCGGAGCGGCCTGGGCATCTTCCAGTCGCTCGTCTGGTTCATCGCCGTCGTGCTGGGCGGGCTGGCCTGCCAGGTGACGTGGTATCTGATCCAGCTCGCCGTGTTCGCCCGGATGTCGCCCGTCCGGTTCCTCCGGGGGGCCGCGAACGTGATGGCCACCTCGTTCAGCACCGCCAGCACCGGCGCGACGATGCCGATCACCCTCAAGGCCCTGCAAGGGCCGCTCGGCGTCTCTCGGCAGTCGAGCCAGCTCGCGGCGTGCGTCGGGACCAACTTCAACAACGACGGTACCGCGCTCTACCAGGCCGCCGTGGTCCTGTTCATGGCCCAGGCGCTCGGGCGGGACATGTCGTTCATGGACCAGATCGTCATCGTCCTGACCACCGTGGTCGCCAGCATCGGCGCCGGCTGCATCCCCTCGGGAGGGTTTGTCACCCTCCCCCTGATCTTCGCCGCCGTCGCCCTCCCCGCCGAGCAGATCCCGTTCCTGCTCACGATCGACTGGTTCCTCGACCGCTGCCGGACCAGTTCCAACGTCCTGGGAGACATGACCGTGGCCGTCCTGCTCGACCGGACGGCGGCGAAGGAATCGCCCGTCGCGGCAGCGGTCGAATAGCCCCGATACCGGAGCGATCGCGATGGCCGACCGAGAACGGATCTGGATCGACAGGCCAACCCAGGACGCCTGGACCCTCGGCGAGGACATCCCCGGCGTCCGGTTCCGGATGGGCCAGCCGGTCGAGGTCGTCGACGGCCCTCATCGAGCGGCAAGGGGCGTCTTGATCTGTCTCTATGCCCTGGCCCCCGAGCCCGAGTTCCACCTGGAGACCGAGGATGGGGGCGACCTCGTCGTCATCCAGTCGCACCTGTCCGGGCGCATCGAGGACGATTGCGGTTCATCCATTCCCTAGCAGCCCGTTCTGGGTGCGCGAGCTTGCTCCCGCCTCGTCACCGGCAAAGGCGGCCGATCGAGGATCGACCTGGCAGAAAAATTCGGCGAATTTCCCGGCCCCCGACTGGCCCATCGTCGCTATAATCCTATGGATCACTCCCCGACGGTCGCCCTGCCGACCCGGTTGCCCCCTGCCGACCCTCCCCTGCAAGAGCGGAATTCAATCGTGACGATTGCCTCCCCCGGCCGACGGTTGACGTCGATGCGAGTCTTCCCGCGCGGAATTCCGGCGTGGGTTGGATTGCTCGCGGTCGTCGCCGCGTCGCCCGTCCGAGCCTCCGAGCCCTCGCCTGCCGCCGCGCGGTTCCGGGATGAAATCGAGCCGATCCTGGCCGAGCGGTGCTACGGCTGCCACGGCAACGGGATCAAGAAGGGGGGCGTCACGCTCGACGAGTTCCCCACCGACGAGGCCCTGCTCGGCCGCAAGGAGTTGTGGCACTCGGTCCTCAAGAACGTCCGGGCCGGCCTGATGCCGCCGAGGGACAAGCCGCAGCCGACGTCCGAGGAGAAACGGGCGCTGGAAGACTGGATCAAGCGCGGGGCGTTCGACCTCGACCCCGCCGACCCCGACCCCGGCCGCGTCACGCTCCGCCGGCTCAACCGGGTCGAGTACCGCGAGACGATCCGCGACCTGATGGGGATCGACTTCCGCGCCGACGAGGAATTCCCCGCCGACGACACGGGTTACGGCTTCGACAACGTCGGCGACGTCCTCACGGTCTCCCCCCTGCTCCTCGAAAAGTACATGCAGGCCGCCGAGACGATCGTGGCGACCGCCGTGCCCACCGTGGCCCGGGTCGTCAAGGTCCGGTCGATCCCCGGCTACGAGTTCCGAACGGACGGCAAGCCCTTCGAACGGACCAGCCTCTACAGGCCGATCACGGCCGAGCATGTCGTCAAGCTCGACAGGCCCGGGAGCTACCGCCTCTCCACCGACGTCTCCGCGAGGGGCCAGTTCGATTTCGATCCCGGCCGGGCCCGGCTCACGTTCCGGCTCGACGACAGGGAGCTGATGTCCGAGGAGATCGGCTGGGGCGACGTCAAGAAGGCCATCCGGACCTTCGACCTCGAACTGCCGGCCGGCGAGCATCGCCTCACCTTCGAACTCAGGCCCCTCGTCCCGGCCGAGCAGAAGCGGGGCGACGTCACGTTCCGGATCGTCTCGGTGAAGCTCGAAGGGCCGACGGCCGAGTCGGAGTGGGTCCGGCCCGACAACTTCGCCCGGTTCTTCGACCGCGACGACCCGGGCACGCCGGACGGGCGGAAAGCTTACGCCCGCGACGTCCTCGGCAAGTTCGCCTCGACGGCGTTCCGCCGGCCGGTCGACGCCCGGACGCTCGACCGACTCGTCAAGATCGCGGAGGAGACGTATGCACTGCCCGGCCGGAACGTCCAGCAAGGCGTCGGCCAGGCGATGATCGCGATCCTCGCGTCGCCCCGGTTCCTGTTCCGGGTCGAGGGCTCGGAGCCGGCCCGGTCGCCCCGGGGGTTTGCCCTCGTCGATGAGTACGCCCTGGCCTCGCGACTGTCGTATTTCCTCTGGTCGACCATGCCCGACGACGAGCTGACGTCGCTGGCCGGTCGGGGCGAGTTGCGGAAGAACCTGCCGGAGCAGGTCAGGCGGATGCTCGCCGACGCCCGGTCCGAGGCGCTCATCCGGAACTTCGTCGGCCAGTGGCTCCAGGCCCGCGACTTCGAACATTTTCCCGCCCAGTCGCGTATCATCCTCCGCCAGGACGGCCTCCCCCGGCTGATGGACGACGAGGTCGGCGAGCTGAAACGGGCGATGCGGCAGGAGACCGAAGCCTATTTCGGCCACGTCGTCCGCCAGGATCGGCCGATTTTGGAGCTGATCGATAGCGACTATGCGTTCGTCAACGGGCCGCTGGCGAAGCTCTACGGCATCCCCGGCGTCGAGGGGCGCGAGGTCCGCAAGGTCAGCCTGCCGGCGGGGAGTCCCCGGGGCGGCCTGCTCACTCAGGCCGGGGTCCTGATGATCACCTCGAACCCGGGCCGGACCTCGCCGGTCAAGCGCGGCCAGTTCATCCTGGAGAACATCCTGGGCACCCCCACACCGCCGCCCCCGCCGCTGATCCCGTCGCTGGAGGAGGCGCTCCGGGGGATCAAGGACCGCGAGCCGACGATGCGCGAGGTGATGGAGGTCCACCGGGCCGACCCGCTCTGCGCCTCGTGCCACAACCGGATGGACCCGCTCGGCCTGGCGTTCGAGAACTTCAACGCCCTGGGCTACTGGCGGGACGCCGAGCGCAAGCAGCCCATCGACGCCTCGGGGAAGCTGGTCGACGGCCGGACGTTCCAGGACTCTCGCGAGCTGAAGCAGATCCTCAAGTCCGAGCACAAGGCCGAGTTCTATTCCTGCCTGGCCGAGAAGCTGATGACCTACGCCCTGGGCCGAGGGCTCGATTACTACGACGTGGAGACGGTCGACCAGGTCGTGGACCGGGTCGACCGCGAAGGGGGCAGGTTCTCCGCCCTCCTCACCGGCATCATCGAGTCGGCCCCGTTCCAGAAGCGTCGGGACAACCCCTCGCTCGCCTCCAGACCCCCCGACCCGGGAGCGAAACCATGACGCCGAGAGACCTCACGGCCGAGTCGATCGCCGAGCAGGCCCACCTGACGGCGAGCCGTCGCAAGTTCCTCCGAGGGCTGGGGCTGGCGGTCGCCCTGCCCGCGATGGAATCCCTCCTGCCGCGCGGGATCAACGCCGCCGTCGCCGGAGCGACCCGGGGCCTGGGGACGACCGCCTCGGGCGCCCCGCTCCGGATGGCCGTCCTCTACTTCCCCAACGGGGCCAACCAGAAGTGCTGGTGGCCGACGGGCGAGGGGGCCGGCTTCCAGCTCAACAGGACGATGGAGCCGCTGGCCTCGCTCAGAGACAAGATCCAGGTCCTCGGCGGGCTCGACCACATGAACGCCACCGCCGGCAAGGACGGCGGCGGCGACCACGCGCGGGCCAGCAGCACGTTCCTGACGGGCGTCCGGGTCAAGAAGACCTCCGGGGCCGACATCCGGGCCGGCGTCTCGGTCGACCAGCTCGTCGCCCAGAAGATCGGCCACCTGACCCGGTTCCCGTCGCTGGAGCTGACCTGCGACGGCGTCCGGAAGTCGGGCCCGTGCGACACCGGCTATTCCTGCGCCTACGACTTCAACATCTCGTGGCGGACTCCCAACGCGCCGATGCCCCCCGAGCCGAACCCCCGGCTGGTCTTCGAACGCCTCTTCGGGGCCGGGCCGGCCGGCGAGCGGCAGAAGAACTTCGCCCGGCGGCTCGGCCAGCAGAAGTCGATCCTCGACTTCGTCCTCGACGACGCCCGCGACCTGGAAGGCCAGCTCGCCTCGCGCGACCGCCGGAAGCTCGACGAGTACCTGACCAGCGTCCGCGAGATCGAGAGTCGCATCCAGCAGGCCGAGAAGCTCGGCGCGGCGGCCGATCCCGGCGGCGAGACCCCCTCGGGCATCCCCGCCGGCCACCGCGAGCACATCCGGATCATGTGCGACATGGTCGCCCTGGCCTTCGAGACCGACGCGACCCGGGTCGCCACCCTGATCCTCGCCCACGACGGGAGCAACCGGGCCTTCCCCGAGATCGGCATCCCCGAAGGCCACCACTCGCTCTCGCACCACCAGGGGCGGGCCGACCGGCTCGAAAAGGTCGCCCAGATCGACCTGTTCTACATGCGAGAGTACGCCCGGCTCCTGGAGAAGCTCGACCGGACGAAGGACGTCGACGGCAACTCGGTCCTGCACAACTCGATGATCGTCTACGGCGGCGGCAACGGCGACGGCAACCGCCACAACCACGACAACCTGCCGTTCGTCCTCGCCGGCAACGGCGGCGGGACGCTCTCGCCCGGCCGCTACCTCAAGGCCGGCTCCCGGCCGATGTCCGACGTCTACCTCGCCATGATCGACCGCTTCGGGATCGGCGGGGTCGACCGTTTCGGCGACTCGACCGGCCCGCTCGACTCGATCTGAAGTCGGTCGGCGCGCGAAACAGGGGACGGGCACCGCGAGGCCGCTGTGCCCGTCCCCTTTCTGTTGGCCTGTCGCCCCGACCGATCAATTGTTGTTCGGCTGACCGCCCCGCCCGCCACGTCCCCCGCGCCCGCCCGGGCCGCCGGGTCCACGCGCGCCCTGACGCTCGGCCATCGCCGTGACCTCGGCCTTGTCGAGGAACCCGTCCTTGTTGGTGTCCAGCCGGTCCATCATGGCCGCCGGGAAATTCGCGGGCAGCTCGTCCTTGCTCAGCTTGCCGTCGGCGTCCTTGTCGAGGGCCATCATCCGCGCGACCCGCTCCTCGGTCGTGCCGGCGCCGAAAAATCCGCCGGGGCCGCCGGGCGGGCGAAGCTCCTCCATCGTGAGCTTCCCGTCGGAGTTCTTGTCGAGCTTCTTGAGCGAGGCCGTGGCGTTCTCGATCTCCTTGGCCGACAACTCGCCGTCGCCGTCGGTGTCGAGCGCCGAGATCACCGGGGACGAGAACCCGCGACCGCCGGGACCGCCCGGACCGCCCGGTCCACCGGGCCCCTGGGCCTGGGCGGCGCCCGAACCGAAAGCCAGAAGTGCCACGGACAACGAGAGGGTCAGTCGTCGCATCGGGATCTCCGAGAGGGGAAAGGGCAGCTCGCGGTCGCCGGCCGACGGGGACGTCCGTCGTCCCTCGTCGCACTCCGGCCCACATTCGAACAAGCGTTATTGCCACCGAGATCGTCTCGGAAATCCGCCCGAAGGATCGGGGGGTTCTGACGACCGAGGGTCGATCCGAGGATCGGCCCGGGTTAAGATCCAGCTTCACCACTCCCTTCCAGTCCGAGGACAGATCGATGGACGTCACCCGCCGAAGGTTCCTCGAAGCGACGGCCGCCGGGGCGGCCATCGCGCCGGCGATCGGAGCGAGCCCCGCCTCGAAGCTACCGACCAGGCCGTTCGGCAAGACCGGGATGACGGTCTCGATCCTCGGCTTCGGCTCCGGGAGCCGTTTCCTGATGTATCGCGAGGAGGACAGGGCCCTGGACGCCCTGAACCGGGCGATCGACCTGGGCATCACCTACATCGACACCGCCCACGCCTACGGCAACGGCCAGAGCGAGGAACGGATCGGGCGGCTGATGGGCGCCCGCCGGAAAGAAGTGACGCTCGCCACCAAGCTCCCGGGCCGCAAGGCCGACGACGCCCGCCGGCAGATCGAGCTGAGCCTGAAGAGGCTCCGGACCGACCACCTGGACGTCCTCCACATCCACGACCTCAAGAGCCTCGACGACCTGGCAGCGATCGAGGCGCCCGACGGCGTGCTGAAGGCCCTCTACGAGGCCCGCGACCAGAAGGTCGCCCGGGCGATCGGGATCACCTGCCACGCCAGCCCGTCCGCCCTGAAGGCGGCCCTCGAACGCCACGACTTCGACGCCACCCAGATGGGCCTCAACGCGGCGCTCGCCCGGATGTCCGACGCCCCCGGCGGCATGAAGGCCACGCCCATGCCCGAGGGGGGCTTCGAGGAGCTGGCCCTGCCCGTCGCCGTCCGCAAGCGGATGGGAATCGTCGCCATGAAGGTCTTCGGCCAGGAGCAGCTCATCGGTTCGGCCGCCCCCGAGAAGCTGCTCGCGTACTCCCTGTCGCTCCCGGTCAGCCTGGCGAGCTGCGGGATGCCGAGGCCGGAGTTCATCGAGAAAAACGCCGAGGTGGCGAGGCACTTCGAGCCGATGTCGGCCGCCGACCGCCGGAAGCTGACCGAGTCGATCTCGGCCGCGAAGAAGGTCTCGCTGGGGGCCTTCCTCAGCGACCACGCCGACGCCTGACCGGCCCTTCAGAACGTCTTCATGAGCCAGAAGGTCGCCGATTCCTGGTACGGCCGGGGGCCGGTGACGGGGACGTCGATCCCGCCGAGGGCGTACCAGCCTCCGCCCAGGTGCGTCCGGAAGCCCGGCGTGAGCGTCGCGGTCGTCTGCGAGGTGCTCACGTTGTTGAAGACATTGGCCGAGACGTAGAGCGTGAAGTCGCCGAAGAGGGGCACGTCGGCCGGGGTGAAGACCCGGCCCAGGGCCAGTTGCGAGAGCAGGGTCGTCCCGCCGGCCTGCCGGTTGGTCCCGACCCCCGAGTTGAAGCCGCCTCGCAAGATCCACCCCTCGGCATAATTCCACCAGAACTGGACGCCCGGCGTCAGGATCGATTGCCCGGCGCCGGCGGCCCGATCGCCGGTCGGGACCTGGACCGAGGTCTGGGCGACGAGCGTGAAGTCGTCGGCCTCCAGGAGCATGACCCGGGGGGTGAAGGTGATGTCGCCGAAGCCCACCGAGGTCGGATGGCCGGGCCCGCGGGACGGCCGATTCGGGTTGGGCAGCGTGTTCTTGCCCACGCCGAAAGTCGGCTGCGACGTGACGAACGGGATGCTCGTGATCAGCTCCAGGCGGCGGCTCAGGGGCAGATAGATGGTGTAGGCACCCGTGTTGCCGTCGCCCCCCAGCCCTTGATTCAGGTGGCTGGTGAAGGTGTACGAGACGAAGTAGAGGCGGTAGAAATTGCCGTCGGCCGCGTTGATCCACCCTTGCTGGGCGTCGCCCGAGTTGTCCGGCTCGGCGACCCAGGCCTCGTCCCAGCCCTCGGTGAAGAACGTCCTGAGCGACAGGGGCCGCCAGGGCGCGTCGTCCGAAGGCCCGAAGATCGAGTCGAAGGCGACGCCGAAGAAGCCGGCCCGCGCCGGAGGGGGCTCGAACGAGGCGGCCGGCGCCGCGAAACTGGACGATGCGGCCGAGAACGCGGGAGGAGGTGACGGCTCCTGGGCCGTCGCCCGCATCCCCGGGCCGATGGCCAGGGCGGCCACGAACCACGCCACCAGTTCCCAGCTTCTCGCCGGAGCCCGGCCGAAGTCTCGACGTTGCCCGTCCATCGATCGATCGCCCCCGTCAGGCTCGCCGGACCCGGCGCAGGCCGAGGAGATGCCAGCCGTGCGGCCATCGCGGTCATGCCGGATATCGGGCCCGCCGGCGGGGCGACTTGAGACCGAATGGGCGGGGACGGGCCGTCACCTCCAGGCCGACCCCAGGACGTCCACATCGATCGAGCGGAATCGGATCTTCTCGCCCTGGGCCCGGGCCTTCAACATCCGATCCCCACCGCCCTTCGGCCCGAGCCCCTTCGAGATCGCCAGGCGGCCGTCGTTGGCGAAGACCTCGACCGACCCCCGGTCGACCAGCACGCGCAGGGCGATCGTCCCGTCGACCGGGGACAGGGGGGCCGAGGTCCCGTTGCACGTCAGGACACGCCGGCCCACGTCGTACCCGATGACCACCCCCGGCAAGGTCATGGTGAGCTGGCCCGACGGCCCGACGTCGGCCAGGGCCGAGATGTCGAGGAGGTCGCCGACGGGCCCGAGGCCGTCCTCCGAGCCGCTGCCCAAACCGCCCTCGCTCCTGGTCGCCAATCTCGTCCCGGTCCGAAGGGACTCGACCTCGGCCACCGGCCGGGCGAACATCCGGACGCCGTCCTCGGCCTTCCGGAGGGTCAGCTCGCAGGGGATGCTCATCTGCTGGTTGAACGGCATCCCGGGGAAGGTGATCCCCTGGGCCCAGCCGATCTGGACGCGTCGGCCTTTGGGCTCGTCGCTGAAGGTCTGGGCGGCGTAGAAGTTGCCGTGCCAGAGCCGGTGCTTGCCGCCGGGCTCGGGGGTGAAGGTCTTGCCGTCGAACCGGCCGAGCCGATACTCGCCGTCGGCGGCGGAGAGCACCCAGAGCTTCCGGCCGGGCTCACCCTCGACGGGCAGTTCGAAGAAGTCGGGACACTCGAAATAGCCGTCGGACCGGCTTTCGAACGTCCAGGCTTTCAAGTCGGGCGAGGAGTAGAAGTCGATGGCCCGCCGGCCCTCGCCCTCGTCGTAGACGGCCATGATCCAGCGTTTCGTCGGCTCGAACCGGAGGAGGCGGGGGTCGCGTCCCGAGTGCTTGACGACCGGGTTCCCGGCATATTCGGACCAGGTCCGCCCCCGGTCGAGGCTGTAGGCGATGCACTCGCCCCGGCCGGTGCTGGTGTAGGCCGCGACCAGCGGCGGGGCCGTCGCGGTGCCGAATCCCGAGGTGTTCGCCCTGTCGACGACGGCGCTCCCCGAGAACGCCCAGTCGCCGTGCTCTCGGGGGGTGAGGGCGATCGGCAGTTCGGACCAGCGGACGAGATCGGGGCTGACGGCGTGGCCCCAGTGCATGTTCCCCCAGTCCCACCCATAGGGATTGTGCTGGTAGAACAGGTGATACTCGCCGTCGAAGAAGACCAGCCCGTTGGGGTCGTTGAGCCACCCCCGGCGGGACGTGAAGTGGAATTGCGGTCGGCCCGGCTCTCGGTAGAGGTTGGCCTCGTCGGGGACCTCGTCGGACTGGCCGATCCGCTCCAGGGCCTTCGAGTCGGCGGGCAGGGTGGTCTCGATCCTCAGGCGTTTCCCGAGGAACGGGGCCAGGTCGAGGAAGGTGACGAAGCCCGGCTTGCCCTCGGCGAGCTTGATGTCGAAGTCCCGGACGACCTTGCCGTCGAGGGCGATCTTGACCCGGCGGATCGGGGCGCCTTCGTCGACCGGCAGGAGGAGATATCGCCTCTCCGCATCCAGCACGCGGGCGAGCGTCACGACGCCCCGACTCCGGTCGGACTGGACGATCTGGTCGACGTTGATGTGACCCCAGCCCCCCTTGCGGCGGTCGACGACCCGGAGGACGGCCGACTTGCCGACGAGGTCGCCCACGTCCCACGAGGCCCAGTCGAGCCGCTCGGACCCGCCCGGCCGGTCGTTGGGGCCGGTCGCGGTGCGGGCGACCGAGCCGTCGACGACCAGGTCGAGGCAGGTCTCGCCGGGATACTTGCCGCCGCCGATGAGGAAGTTGAGGGACCGCCGCTCGATCGCGAACGGCGGCGAGGTCAGGGTGCCGGTCGAGTCGTCGCCGCCGGCGAACGAGTTGACCAGCCCTTTCCCCTCGAAGCCCGTCACCGCCATCTGGCCCGGCAGGGCCCCTCGGGCCGGCCCTGGCCCGAACGCCGTCCCCTCCGCGATCCAGGGAGCATAGGTCGTCCCCTCGAAGTCGGCGATCACACGATCCGGCCGATCCTCGCCGATCGAGGTGAGCGCGACGACCGCGACCAGGGCCCACGAGAGGAGGAGGGGACGGGATTGCCGGCGAAGGGACGGGCGGATCATGGTGAGCCTCGATGGAGGGGAGTCGTCACGCGCCGGATTGGGCGGGGGGCTCGAAGGCGGCCTCGGCCTTGAGGATCATCCGGGCGACCTCGATGAGCTTCTGGTTGCCGTCGCGGGCAAGCCGGCGGAGCCTCTTGAAGGCCTCCTCCTCGTCGAGCCCGGCCTTCTTCATCAGGACGCCCTTGGCCCGCTCGATGAACTTGCGGTCGTCCAGGGCCTGGCGGAGCTCGCCGGCCTCGCCGCGGAGGGTCCGGAACTCCTCGAACCGCTGCATGGCGATGGCGATGGCGGCCTTGAGGTCGTCCTGCTTGATCGGCTTGACGAGGAAGCCGAAGACGTGACCCTTGCCGGCCCTCCGGAGCAGGTCGTCGTCGTGATAGGCGGAGACGAGGATGATGGGGACGGGCTCCCCCTTGCCGATCTCGACGGCCGCGTCGATCCCGTCGAGGTCGGGCATCTTGATGTCGGTCAGGATCAGGTCGGGCCGGGACGCCTTGCAGCCCTCGACCAGCTCGACGCCGCTGGCGGCCGAGATGGCGACCCGGTGCCCCATCCGGGAGAGGGCCTCGCGGTAATAGTCCCGCATCCTGGGCTCGTCGTCGGCGACGGCGATGTTCAGCGTGGCGTTCATGCGTCGCCCCTCGGCAAAGTGATGACGATCTCGGCGCCCGGGCCGCGGGTGCCGGCCTCGATCGAGCCCCGATGGGCCTCGACGATCCGGCGGGCGATGGGCATCCCGAGGCCGGTCCCCTGGGTCTTGGTGGTGAAGAACGGTTCGAACAGGTTCCGCCTCTGCTCGGGCGAGAGCCCCGGGCCGTTGTCCCGCAAGGCGACCCGGATCGCCGGGCGGTCGTCGAGCACGGCCCGCGACCACTCGGCGGTCACGACCACAGGATCGTGGCATGCGGCGATCGAGTTGTCCAGGATGTTCCGGAAGACCTGCCCCAGCCGGTGGCCGTCGGCGAGGCAGGAGTCGTCCCCCTCGCCGGCCTCGACGAGCCGGGCGTCCCGGCCGCGGAGCGACCATTCGAGCTGCCCCCAGGCCCCCCGGAGGACCTCGCCGAGCCGGCATTCGCGGCGGTCGAGGGCCAGGGGCGCGGCGTAGGTGCGGACCTCCTCGTAGAGCCGTTGCAGGTCGTCCTGCGCCGCCTGGATTCCCGAGGCCAGCTCGAGCGCCTCGGGCCGGTCCTCCAGCCGGTAGGCGAGCATCTCCAGGCAGGCCTGGCTGCGCTGAAGGGCGTTGCGGCTCTCGTGGGCCAGGCCGGTGACCATCTGGCCGATGGCGGCCAGCCTCTCGGCCTGGAGGGCCCGGGTCTGGGCCTCCTTCAGGTCGGTGACGTCGTGGCCGATGGCCAGGACCCGGGCGGGCCCGTCGTCGCCGCGGTCGAGCGACCGATAGGTCCACTCCAGGTCGCGCTCGCGGCCGTCCCTGGCGAGGATCGCGTGGCCGACCTGGCCGCCGTCCGCATTGCGGAGGCCCCGGCCGAACGCCTCCCGGGCGCGCTGGGCGTCACGCGGGGGGACGAACCGGGCGAACCAGTCGGCGCCCCGGACCTCCTCGGGCCGCTCGCCGGAGACTCGCTCCAGGAACGGATTGACCCGGTCGATCCGGCCGTGCTCGTCGAGGACCAGGATCAGCACCTGCGCCGTCTCGATCAGCCCCTCGGCGAAGTCTCGCTCGCGGCGGAGGGCCTCCTCGGCCAGCTTCCGGCCGCTGACATCCTCCACGGTGCCGACGAACCCGATCGGCTCGCCCCGGTCGGAGAGCACCGGCGCCGACTGGTCGTGGACCCAGCGGACCCGGCCGTCGGGGCTCATGGTCCGATATTCCAGCGAGAACGTCCGGCCGAGGCGAGTGCAGCCGTGCCATCCCTCCATCACCCGGTCGTAGTCCTCCGGGTGGACGAATCGCGTCCATCCGTCTCCCTCGGCCTCCTCGCCGATGCACCCGAAGATCTCCTGACATCGGGCGTTGGTGTACGTGCAAAGCCCCTCGATGTCGGTCAGGTAGATGCCGACGGGGGAGCAGGCGCTGAGCGTCCGGAACCGCTCTTCCCCCTCGCGGAGGGCCTGCTCGGCATGCTTTCGCTGGGTGATCTCGGTGGCGATGCCGCCGATCGCGTAGACCGCCCCCATCGGGTCGACCAGCGGGAATTTCACCGAGAGGTAGGTATGCGGGCCGTCGTCGAGGTCGATGGTCTCCTCCAGCTCGACCGCCCGTCCGGTCTCCATGACGAGCGTGTCGTTGTCGCGGAGCGGGGCCGAGTCGATCGCGAAGGACGGCTCGCCGTCGGCCCCGCCCGCGATCATCCGGCCGGCCCTCCTGGCGAGGGTTTCGAACGGGCGGTTGGACAGCACGTACCGGCCCTCCGCGTCCTTCATCCAGATGGGGGTCGACGCGTTGTCGAGGATGGCCCGGAGCCTCGCCTCGTCGCGGCCCGACGCCTCTCGATATCGCTCGGCCGCCCGGGCGTTCCGGTCGGAGGCCCTCCGGGCGGCGTGGAGCATCTCCATCAGGACGCTGAGCAAGACCCCCTCGGCCGCGAAGATGGCGACGCGGAATTGATCGGCCCGCGTCGGGATCGCCAGCGAGCCGATCGGCTCCATATCGAAGATGACCCAGAGCAGGCCGCCTAGCGAGGTCGCCAGCAGCCCCGGGCCGACTCCGCCGTACCAGGCCGCCAGCGTCACCGCCGGCAGGTACAAGATCCGCGAGATCGCCATGTCGGTCCACGCCTCGATCGGCGATCGGAGCAGGAAGACGATCGCGACCAGTCCCAGCGAGACCCCATATCGGGGGGCGAGAGGGCGTGACATGCGGGCTCCAGGGGGGCGAGACGCGGCCGTCTCCGACCCGCCTTCCTGGCGGGAGAACGGCCATTTCCTCGGCTTGACATGATAGCCTATCGCGAGAATAATGCGACCGTCCTCGACCCTGCTCACGCCGGCGGGCAGGACCCGGCGATGTAGCCCCGATCGCACGCTCTTTCGGGCGTCGATGGGGCTTTTTTCGTTGGTCCCGAGCGCGATTCGACGCCTTCGGGCCGGATCGCCCGAATTCGATAACTCGCGGAGACAGATTCTCCCGAAGTCGGTGGATTTCCGGGACGAGGCCCGGGGAATTGTCGCCGACTCACAATAGTTATCGACCACGTCAGCACTCTGGCATGGATGCCAGCCTGTTCCAAGGAGGGAAGTTGATGCTCTTCTTCACGGTGGTCTTCGCCTATCTGGGGCCGGAGACGATGCTCCCGATGACCTCGGTCGTGGCCGGGGTGGTGGGCGTCCTGATGATGCTCGGCCGGAATTCCTGGCTCTGGGCCCGGGGGATCTTCCAGCAGCTCTCGACCCGGCCCAAGG
>JAJYDH010000680.1 GCA_021777685.1 Planctomycetota bacterium
GGGACCGGGGCGACCTGCTCGGGCTTCTGGCCGGAGTTGATCAGGTTGCGGAGCGAGTTCGGCGGCTCGGGCAGGTTCGTCCGCTGGATCTGGTTCTGGATGATCCGGGCGGCGGACTGGAGCTCCCGCTGCGAGAGCTGGCCGTCGTTGTTGGCGTCGAGGATCGCGAAAGCGGAGTTGGCCGGGTCGGTCAGGGCCTTCTGGAACTCTTCCTTGCTGATCTGGCCGTCGTTGTTGGTGTCGGCGGCCTGGAACGACGCCTGCTGGGCGGCCTTGACGGCCCCGACGATGGCGGCGTTGACCTCGACCGGGCTGAGCTGGCCATCCCGGTTGGTGTCGGCGGCGGCGAAAGCCCCCTGGACGGCCGTCTGGACCGCCTGGCGGACCTCGGTGGCCTGGAGCTGCTTGTCGTTATTGGCGTCGACCAGCCCCATGAACACGGCGGCCGGGTTCTGGGCGCCGGGGGTGCCGGCGGCGCCCTGCGGCTTGACCGTCTTGGCCCGGGCGATCAGAAACCGGACCATCGGCTTCTGGGCGAGGATCGAGTCGCGGGCGGCGCGGGCCTCTTCCTGCGAGACGACGCCGTCGCCGTTGGCGTCGGCGCGGAAGAACAGGCCGCCGACGGCGAGGTCGCCGGCGTCGACCGCCTCCTTCTGCGAGATCTGGCCGTCATTGTTCTCGTCGACCAGCTTGAAGAGCATCCGGCCGGTGTCTTGCAGGTCCTGGAGGCTGTCGATCGGTCCGGGCATGTCCTTGTTCTGCGCCGAGGCGGTGCCCGCCAGCGTCACCAGGCCCAGTCCCACCGCCTTCAGAGCCTTCGTCCAGTGGTTGCTGATCATCTCGTGTCTCTCCCGATTCCTGTCCGGTGTCACTCGTGTCACCCACGCATCGCCGGGACGGCTCCCGCGGCCTCGCCGCTCCTCCGCCCGACGATTTCGGGAGAGGTCTAATGCAACCGAAATGCCAGAAATCGCCGCGAAATCGACCTCCAAGCGGGATGCGAGATCCTATCTTCACCAATTTAACCAAACTCAAGCGATCGGCGGACGAATCGGGAAACTCGCATGAAAACCGCTCTGTGACGCGCACCCGATGGAGGGTTCGATGCGCAGGCTCTTGCCGCGCGGCGCGACGCTCGGGCCGAGATGGGCGATCAGACTTGCAATCCTCGACAATCAGCGGAACATCTGGCCACGACCGACCGCCGGGAAGGCGTGGGGGAAGTGTTCGATCGAGGCGGGTCGTCGCCCCTCGGGCCAGACGATCGCGACCACGTCGAACCGGCAGGGCTGTTCGAGCAGGCCGTGACGCCTGAGGAAGTGGAGCGAGGCGAGGGTCAGCCGGCGCTGCTTCTCCGGCGTGACGGCCTCGGCCGGGTCGCCCTGCCGGCGCGACTTGACCTCGACGAAGACGACGGTCGGGCCGTCCCGGGCGATCAGGTCGACCTCGCCCTGGTCGGTCCGGTAGCCGCGCATCAGGATGCGGAGGCCGCGCCTCTTCAGGAACCGCGCGGCCTCGCGCTCGCCCCGGTCGCCCAGCCATCGGTTCCAGAAGGCCCGGACGACCGGATTCATGGCGGGATCATCCTCCGAGGGTCATCCCATCACTTGATGCCCAGCGACTTCTCGATGTCCGCCCCCTGGGAACTCATGGCGCCGGAGAGGCGGTCGGCCTTGAAGATGCTCTTGGGCGAGCCGGCGGCGCTGTCGGCGGCGTCGTCGGGATCTCCCTTGGAGATCGCGGTGCTGGACCATGCGGTCGGATCGTCAGACGTCGACTTCTTGGCGGTCGACGCGGGCTCCTTCGGGACGCCGTGGCAACCGGCCAGGCCGAGGGCGCCGAGGAGCAGGCCGGCGCGGAGTGTCGGGCGGATCATGGCTCACCACCTCCATGTGCGTGAACGCTGACAGACGGATCGGTCGCGTCCGCCCGCAATCCTTTGCGAGCGTCCGGGGAGATGGGGGCGGCTCCCATCGCGGAGAATCTCGCCGATCGTGCCAGATCGCCGGGGCGGTGTCGAGGGCACTTTCACGGCCGCCGGAATTCGATTGCCCGACGGGCCCGGCCCCTTTAAGTTGTCCGGGCATCCAGGATCGATCGCACCTTCGAGATGAACTCCCGGGAGACTCACGATGCCCCTCCGCCCGGCCGCGTTCCGGATACCGTCGCTCGTCGCGCTGGCGTTGTTGATCTCGGGCCCTTCCCGGGCCGACGACCTCAAGCCCGTGCCGCCCGTCGCCATCCCCGACGACCCTCCGCCGCACGAGGGGGCGTTGTTCGAATTCCCGCTGACGATCGACGCGCCCGACATCATCGTCGTCGAGGTGCTCGAAGCCCTGCCCGGCATGCCGATCACCGGCGAGCGGCTGGTCCGGCCGGACGGGACGATCTCGCTGGGCTTCTACGGCGATGTCCACGTCCGGGGGCTGACCACCCGGCAGGCCAAGGTCAAGATCATCCATCAGTTGAGGAAGCACCTCGTCGACGACGTGCTCGGGCTCACGGAGCCCGCGGGCACGGAGAAGATGCCGCCCCTGGGCAAGCCGGGATCGCCCGTGCCGGAGTCCGAGCTTCGGAGATTCCTCCCGGAGGAAGGCGAGGGGCCGCTACCATTTCTGTCGCCCCCGGTTCCCCATCCCCTCGGTCCGAACCCGCCGGGGGCGATCGACCCTCCCGGGCCGGAGAAGGTCCCGCCGCCGGCCTCGGCCGGCAAGCCGAGCGCCGGGCTCCTGCGACGCGAGGGGTCGATCCGACGGGTGAGCCGACCGTCACAGGACCCGAAGCCCCTCGACGACGAGAAGCCGGCCGGGCCGGAGAAGAAAGACGAGAAACCTCAGAAGCCCGACGGGCCGAACCCGCCGGAGGGCATGGAAGGGGCGATCATCATGGTCCCGCACGTCTACATCGACCCGGCCGA
>JAJYDH010000681.1 GCA_021777685.1 Planctomycetota bacterium
GTTCGAGCTCGACCAGTTCCAACAGTTCCTCGTCGTCGACCAGGTCGATCTTGTTGAGGAAGACGACCAGGGCGGGCACGCCGACCTGGCGGGCCAGGAGGATGTGCTCGCGGGTCTGGGGCATTGGGCCGTCGGCGGCCGAGACGACCAGGATCGCGCCGTCCATCTGGGCCGCGCCGGTGATCATGTTCTTGATATAGTCGGCGTGGCCCGGGCAGTCGATGTGGGCGTAGTGGCGAGTCTCGCTCTCGTACTCGACGTGGGAGACGGCGATGGTGACCGTCTTGTTGGCGTCGCGGACGGTGCCGCCCTTGGCGATCTCCGAATAAGCCTTCGCCTTGGCCTGCCCGTGCGCGGCCAGGACGGCCAGCAGGGCGGCCGTCAGGGTCGTCTTGCCGTGGTCGATGTGCCCGATCGTGCCCACGTTGACGTGAGGCTTCGTTCTCGAGAAGGTTTCCTTGGCCATCGTTGCTCCCGTCGTCTCCTGGAAACTGAGGGCGTGGTGGCGGGTCCACCGGGGGCCGCCCCGAATCAAAACCCACGATCAGATGGGCCACCGGGCGGTGAGGAAGGTCTGCTCTCACAAGGCCACGGGACGCTTCCCCTACCGCCAGTGCGAAGGGAGGCCACCCCGAAAGCTACCGCTGGGAATTGAACCCAGGACCTCGTCATTACCAATGACGTGCTCTACCAGCTGAGCTACGGCAGCAAGGAATCGATGGAATGGTGTGCCGACCTCTCGCCCCCTCGGCCCCGGCCTCTCCGCCGAGACTTCCGCCGTCCCGAGGAGAGCGGGTGATGGGAATCGAACCCACGTTGCCTGCTTGGAAGGCAGGTACTCTACCATTGAGTTACACCCGCGAAGGAAGTCCTCGCTCTCGCGAGTCTCGACCGTCGGGCGGTGGCAGTACCGAGGGCGGGTCAAGTTGTCGGTCGCGTCTTCGGCGTTCGTTTCGTGGTGAACTCCTCAACTCATGGGGCGCCTCGCCGGTCCGGCGGCGGATGGGTGGAGCAGGATTCGAACCTGCGAAGGCAATGCCACCAGATTTACAGTCTGGCCCCTTTAGCCACTTGGGTATCCACCCGCTTCGGGCGATCCGTCACGGTCTTTTCGCTTACGGCTGGCCGTCCCGCGATGCGTCGGCCGAAGCTTAACTCGAGAGATCAGAGCTGGCGGTGAGAGTCGAACTCACAACCGTCGGTTTACAAAACCGGTGCTCTGCCGATTGAGCTACGCCAGCCGCTCCAAGGCCGTGAAATTCCCAAATATACAGTCCGCGTTCGCTATTGCAAGCGATTTTTCAACCGCGCTCAAGAATTCCTCGCCTGATCGTCGCTCTGCCCGACAAAATCGACCGCGACGACGGGCTTGTTGACGCCGGTCGGGCGCGGTCGACGACGATCGAGGCAAGAAGCATCGATGAGTATCTTAGCCCGAACGACCCGGCCTTCGCAAGGGGTGCGCTCGAAAAATCCCGGGGAATTCGTCCACTCTCGACAGAACTTCCCCCACCGAGGTCCGGGGATCACGGCACGCAAACTGCTTTGGCTGGTGGATTCGTCGGCCGTAGACCCGGTTCTGTGCCACATTATGCGGGAGTTCGCCATCCAATGATCGAGGAGATGAGTCAGGCTGTCGGCTATCAGGATGCTGGCCGCCGGACGCGGGCCTTTGCGGTCCTGAATCCGAGGTCGGGTTCCTGCACGGTCTCCGACGTCCGCGAGGCCATCGGTCGGCATCTCGCGGGGATCGAGATCGAGGTCCACGAGGTCTCGGACGGGGACGACGTCCGTTCGCTCGTCCTCTCGGCCCTGGGCAGGGGATGCGACCCGGTGATCGCGGCGGGTGGCGATGGGACCGTCTCGTCGGTCGCGGACGCGCTGGTGGGCTCGTCGGCCCATCTCATCGTCTTCCCGCTCGGGACGGCCAATGTCCTGGCCCGGGAACTGGGCATCCCAGTCGAACTGGAGGGAGCCTGCCAGCTCGGAGCCCACCGTTTCCGGGAGGGGAGCCTGGCGGGGGAACGCCATGCCGTGGCCGTGATCGACGCGATGAGGATCGAAAACCGCCATTATTTCACCCAGGTTGGCGTCGGCATCGACGCGCTGATGATTCGCGACACCGCGGCCGAGCACAAGCGTCGATTCGGCCGGATCGCTTACCTGTGGACCGCGCTGACCCGGCTCATCGGCTTCCAGCCGAGGCGGTTCACCCTCACCGTCGACGGACGAAGGCTTGACCTGAAGGCCTCCCAGGTCCTGGTCGCCAACACGGGGATGATGGGCCAGCCGCCCTTCCGCTGGGGCCCCGACATCCGCCCGGACGACGGCCGGGTTGACGTCTGCATCGCCCGGGCTCGCTCGATCGTCGACTATTCCAAGTTGCTCTGGCACGTGCTCCGGTCCAGCCACGGGAAAAGCCCGAACCTCCGCTACGAGGTCGCATCTCGCTCTGTGGTCATCGACGCAAAGCATCCCCTGCCCATCCAGGCGGACGGCGAGATCCTCGGGCCGACTCCCGTCCGGATCGAGGTCGTTCCCCGAGCCCTGAGGGTGGTCGTGCCCGTGGCCGGATAGGAGGAGCTGCGTCAGCCGGCCGCCTTCTTCGCCCAATCCTCCGCCCGCGTTCGATCGCCCGGATGAAGCCCGACCGTCAGTAGCGCCCTCTATTCGATCGACCGAGCGCGGCTACCCCGCTCGTAGGACGTCGCGTAGACGGACACCAGGCCAAGGGGGATGTCGGGGGCTGGGCCTGGAGGGGTTACGCGGATGGTGGATGGGGGCTGGCGGATCGACCAGGCACAATCGTCGCAATCAGGCCGGCTGTCGCCCCGGGCGACCATCGCGTCGAAGTCTCCGGGGTGCAAGGCGCGTTCCATCGGCAGCCGTCGGCCCCCGACGAGGAAATC